>NZ_DBHHEV010000096.1:4473-8745 GCF_057238965.1 Peptidiphaga sp. | reverse complement strand
GAGGCGGGGGAGGCCGACGTGCTCATCCGCGTCGTCGACGCCTCCCACCACGATCCCGTCGGCCAGGTCAAAGCCGTGCGAGAGGTGCTCGCCGAGGTGCCCGGAACGCGGGACGCGCGAGAAATCGTCGTTCTGTCGAAGTCCGACCTCGCCGACCCCGTGGACTTGGCCGCGCTGCGTTCGCGCTTCCCCGGATCGATCGCGGTCTCGTGCCTCACCGGCGAGGGCATAGAGGAGCTGCGCGCGGCGATCGAGGAGGCCCTTCCTCAGCCGGAAATTGAGATCGCCGCAGTCGTTCCGTACTCCGCCGGAGCGCTCCTTTCCCGCATCCACGACGACGGCGAATTGCTGGCTCCCGTCGAGTACCGTGGCGAGGGCGTCTTCGTGCATGCCAGAGTGTCGGCGGACATTGAAGCCGCCATGCGCCGCGGCGGGATGCTCAGCCCGGCTGAAACGAAGTGACGTGGCCGGGCGGGAGGTTCTCGACGCCGTCGTCCGGGCCATGGGCGGAACTCGGCGCGAAGGGCAGGAGAAAATGGCGGCCGCGGTCGCCGAGGCTCTGGACGACGGCGGGCATCTGCTCGTGCAGGCGGGCACAGGAACCGGAAAGTCGATCGGATACCTTGCCCCCGCGATGGAATGGGCCGTCAAAACCGACAGCCGCGTGATCGTCTCCACCGCCACGCTCGCGCTGCAACGGCAGATCATCGCCTTCGACGCGCCGAAAGCAGCCGAGGCCGTTCGCGAAGTGCACGGGAGGGCGCCCGAGGTGGCGCTTGTCAAAGGCTGGAGCAATTACGTGTGCCTGCGCAAAGCCGCGGGCGGATATCCGGAGGAGGACGCGCTGCTCTCCCGCGCCTCGGGCGAGTTCGGCGCGAGCGCCGTCGGCGAAGAAGTGGTGCGCCTGCGCGAGTGGGCGATGGCGACCGACACGGGAGACCGCGACGACCTCGTCCCCGGAGTCTCCGAGCGGGCGTGGCGGCAAGTCTCCGTCGCCAAACCGGAGTGCATCGGAGCGAAATGCCCGATGCGCGGCTCGTGCTTTCCCGTTCTCGCGCGCGAAGCGGCCGAAGAGGCGGACATCGTGGTCACGAATCACTCGATGCTCGGGGTTCAGTCGACCGGAACTCCCGTGCTCCCGGAAAGCGCGGCCTTCATCGTCGACGAGGCGCACGAACTCGCCGACCGCGTCACGGGCCAGCTGACCGCCTCAATTTCCAAAGGCGACGTTTCCTCGCTCGTCAGGCTGCTCAGACGCGAGTCGATCCTCGCGACGGAGTTGGAGAACGCCGGGGACGAAGTGACCGAGGTGCTCGACGAGCTCGACGAAGGCCGGCTCGAGGCTCTGCCCGTTCCGCTTGCGGACGGGCTGTCGAGAATGCTCGGCGAACTGCAGCAGGCCCGCGAGGACGTCAACGATCTGGGCGACAAAGACGAGGCCGCCGCGGCGGCGAAGGCCCTTGCTCGCGGGAGGGTCAAGGCGCTCGCGGACGTGGTGGAGCAGCTGCTGTCCGACGGCGTGGGCGAAGGCGCCCTCGTGCCGTGGGTCGCTCGCGACGGCGAAGGGCGAAGCTCGCTTCACGTCGCGCCCCTCGACGTCTCCTCAGCCTTGGCCGACACGCTGTTCGAGGGCAAGGCCGCGATTTTGACCTCCGCCACGCTGGAAACGGGCGGCAGCTTCCGCCACATCGCCGGCGCCGTCGGCTTCACGTACCCCAGCCAAGGCCCGTGGGAGGGCATCGACGTCGGATCGCCATTCGACCATTCCAGACAGGGGATCCTCTACGCCGCGGCCTCGCTTCCCCCGCCGGGCCGCGAAGGCATAGGCGAGGCCCAGCTTCGCGAGGTCGCCGAGCTCGTCGAGGCCGCCGAGGGAGGCGCGCTGGGCCTGTTCACCTCGCGTCGGGCCGCGGAGACGGCGGCGGAATACGCCAGGGAACGGCTGAACACGCCCGTTCTTTGCCAGGGCGACGATCAGCTCTCGACGCTCGTGCGGCGCTTCGCCGAGGACGACGCCGCCAGCCTGTTCGGCACGCTGTCGCTGTGGCAGGGCGTCGATGTCCCGGGCCGCACGTGCAGGCTCGTCCTCATCGACCGCATTCCCTTCCCGCGCCCCAACGATCCGCTGACCCAGGCGCGCACAAAGGCTGTGGCCGACGCCGGGGGAAACGGCTTTATGAGCGTGGCGGCAACCCACGCCGCCCTGCTTCTCGCGCAGGGCGCCGGCCGCCTTCTGCGCCGCACAGACGACCGCGGGGTCGTCGCCATCCTCGATCCGCGGATCGTCACGGCGCGCTACGGCCCCTTTCTTGCGGCCTCGCTGCCGCCGATGTGGAGGACGAAAGACCCGCACATCGCCCGCTCGGCGCTCCGGCGTTTGGCGGCGGCGCCCGATCCGGCGCGCGATTGTGCGGGCGGCATCGATTCAGCCGTTCAAACCGGTGCGGAGACATAGGACGCATTGGCTCCCGCGCGGGCCGTTTTAGCCGTAGGATTTTCATTGGACGGTAGCGAAGTTGCCGCAAACAAGGAGGAGACGTGACTGACAAGTCCAAGAAGAGCGAAGCCCCGGAAAAGGAAGAGGCTCCCGCTCCCACCAACGCCCCCGCGATCGACCCGAGGACGGGCGGGCGCGGCACCAAGGTGGCGATCATAGGCGCCGGGGCCGTAGGCTCCGCCGTCACGTACGCATCGATGATTCAAGGTGTGGCCCGCCATTACGCGATGTTTGACATCAACGAATCCAGGGTCAAGGCCGAGGCGCTCGACATCGCGCAGGGCAGCCAGTTCGCGCCCGTGTCGACCGTCGAAGGATCGTCCGACATCGCAGTCATCAAGGATTCCGACGTCGTCGTCATCACCGCGGGCGCCAAGCAGAAGCCGGGCCAGTCTCGCCTTGAGCTCGCGGGCGCGACGATCGACATCATGAAGTCGATCGTTCCCAAGGCCGTTGAGCAGGCGCCCAACGCGATCTATCTCATGGTCGCCAACCCCGTGGACGTTGTCACCTACGCTGGATGGAAGCTGTCCGGGCTCAGCGACGGACGTTTCTTCGGTTCGGGCACGGTGCTCGATTCTTCCCGCCTTCGCTACCTCGTCGCGCTCGCGTGCGGGGTCGCGCCGCAGAACGTCCACGCCTACATCGCCGGCGAGCACGGCGACTCCGAAATTCCGCTGTGGAGCTCGGCGATGGTCGGCGCCGTCCCGCTTTTGCAGTGGGGGCAGACGGTCGATGGCAAGCTGCTCGACGACGGCGTTCGCGAGGCGATCCATCACGACGTCGTTCGCTCGGCCTACAACATCATCGAGGGCAAGGGCGTGACGAACTATGCGATCGGAATCTCGGTCGCTTCGATTCTCGGCTCGATCGTCCGCGACGAGCACCGCGTGCTTCCCGTCTCCTCCTACCTGGAGGACTGGCTCGGCATTTCCGACGTGTGCATGTCGGTTCCTTCGATCGTGGGCCGCGCAGGCGTCGGCCGTCGGCTCGTCCCGGTGGTCACGCCGAGGGAGTACGACGGTTTGCGGCGTTCCGCAGACTCGATCCGAGAGGTCGCTCGCCGGTTCGGTTTCTGACAGGCAGGCTTTCGGCGGGGCGGCGCGGATGTGCGACGGCACATGAGTTTTGCCGCGGCTGCGCCGAGCGACTGGGAGCACGACGCCTTCACCGTGTGAGCGTCCCTTGCCGCAGGTGAGCGTTGGAAACCGCGTCTGATCTCAGATCTAAAGCGCGGGTCCGCACAGGGCCCGCGCTTTTCGTATGCCGGGATTAAGTGCGGGCTGCATACCCAAGTTGAACACAAGTTGAACAAGGGCGGCCGTTGCTGAACGCCGGTCTTCCGTTTCATCGAACGGCGCCCTGCTCGATTCTCGATCCAGTGACGAACGGAGGCTCGAAGGCAGACAGGGGCTGAAAATCCGATCCTCGAGTCTCGTCCGAGTTCCACGTCTCGGCGCTGAAGCCGGGGCTTCGACTTCCCGGGCGGAGGCTCCGACAATGAGTCAGAGCGAGCGCAACACCGTGACGACGCGCCCGAGAATCTCGGCGTCGTCGGCGGGAATCGGCCGGTACTCGCTGTTGCGTGGAAGCAAAAGAGTGTGGCCGTCCTTGCGCTGGAGGACCTTGACCGTCGCCTCTCCCTCGATCATGGCCGCGACTATCTCCCCGTTCTCGGCCACGGGCTGCCGGCGGATGACGACCCAGTCGCCGTCGCAAATGGCCGCCTCGACCATGGAATCGCCCACGACTTTGAGCATGAACAATTCACCGTC
>NZ_DBHHEV010000096.1:0-4463 GCF_057238965.1 Peptidiphaga sp. | reverse complement strand
AGGGGAGAACCTCCTCGACCACCTGGTCGGCCAATATCGGCGATCCCGCCGCGATGCGCCCGACAACCGGGACGTTGACCGAGGGGTCGACGTGGAAGTCCTCCGCGGACGTCTTCGGCTCCTCTGCCGCCGCACCCCTCGGAACGCCGGCGCTCGTGTAATCGGCGTAAAGCCTGCGGTGGGTGTTCTCCAAGCCCAGCTCGGTCAAGAGAATCGTGCGCGGACGCCTGGGGTCGCGCACGATGTACCCCTTGTCTTCGAGAGCGTCGAGCTGGTATTTGACCGACGACGTCGACGAAAAGCCGCAGCGGTCGGCGATTTCCCGAATGGTCGGGGCGTAGCGGTTCTTGAGCAGCTCCGAGCGAAGGGCGTTGAGCACTTCCTTCTGACGTTCAGTCAGGGCTGTTCGGCGTCTGACCATCATCACCTCCGGTGAAAGCCCCAAAAAAGTGTCGGAGGGGCGCGATTGACTTATGTCATCAGCCTACCGGCAACGATACGAAAGGGCAAACATTTGTTCAGGGAAAGCGTTCGAGCGACAAGACTGGACAAGTGTTCGATCGCTCGCTATCGTGTATAAACACATGTTCGATGAACGAAAGTTCGAGGTGAAGGTATGAGCGTTCTGCGGATTCCGGCAGACGGCGAACCGAAGCAGGCGGCTCAGCGCGGGAAAGGCGCTCGGCGGTTGAAAGCCGTCGGTCCGAATGTTCGGCGATGCTGCGAGGATGCGCGCGGCAATCGCTTCGATCGCACCTTGCGCGACGGCGAACGGTCGGAGCGGGCATTGCCGGGTCCGCGCCTTCGGGTTGTTCCCACCGCGGCTACGCCCGACGAAGGCAAAGTCGGCGATGCGAAAGCCCAGTCGGCCGGCCGTCTCGCCCTGCTTCGCGAAGGACGCAGTCCCCGCGTAGCGACGCCCCCGCGGCGTGGGAACAAAAAGGCGCCAGCGGGCAGCGGGTCTTTGGCTCCTAGGGCGTTTGGCGCGCGAGCGCTTCGAGCCGCCTTCGCCGCTCTCGCCTGCACGGCCGTGGTCGTCATGGGCCTCGTCGTGGGAAGTCTTTTGCTTCCCGCCGAACGGCAAACGGTTGTCGTTCAATCGGGGGACACGCTGTGGGCGATCGCCGCCCGAATCGACGGCGCCCCCAGCACTCCAAGGGCGGTCACGGATATCGCACAGTTGAATTCTTTGGGTTCGCGCGACGTGAAACCCGGACAGAAGCTTGTGTTGCCCCATTACCGATGAGCTAGTCCCCGGACCGGGGTAGGGGAAGCCTCGGTCCGGGGGCCGTCGATAGACAGATTTGGCGGCTATTCGGCACGAATGTTTGCCGCACTGGCGCGCGCGCGATTAATGTTGAAGAATGCGGTGCCCTTTCTGTCGACATCCAGAGTCTCGCGTGATCGACTCGCGCGCCAGCGATGACGGTCAGGCGATTAGGCGGCGCCGTCAGTGCCCTCAGTGCAATCGACGATTCACGACGATCGAAACGGCGAGTCTTCAGGTGATCAAGCGGTCGGGCGCCTACGAGCCTTTCTCCAGAGAGAAGATCATAAGCGGGGTGGGAAAGGCTTGCCAGGGCCGCCCTGTAAGCGAAGACGACCTGGCGAGGCTCGCCCAGCTGGTCGAGGAGCGAATTCGGGCCAACGGGGCTTCGCAGATAGAGGCGCACGAGATCGGCTTGACGATCCTCGAGCCGCTGCGCGAACTCGACACGATCGCGTACCTGCGTTTTGCGTCGGTCTATTCGAACTACGATTCGTTGGACGATTTCGAGAATGCAATCCGCGAACTGCGCGAGAATCCGCCGGAGTCCCTCAAATGAAGCTGCGTTTCCCCAAGCCCCTCGACCCTGGCGACACAGTGGCCGTCACGTCGCCGTCGGGCGGTGTGCCTCCCGCCTTGAAGCCCAGGCTGGAGTTTGCCGTGGAAACCGTGCGCTCCCGAGGATTTGAGGTTCTTATCGGCGAGTGCATGGACGGAAACGGGGCCACGTCCGCGCCCGCCCGGGAACGTGCGCGGGAATTGCAGGATTTCCTTCTCGATCCGGAGATTCGCGCCGTCATTCCGCCGTGGGGCGGTGAGTTGGCCATCGATCTTATACCCTGTCTCGATTGGCAGGCCCTGGCCGAGGCCGAGCCGACGTGGGTCATCGGTTATTCAGACATTTCAACCCTTCTTTTGCCGCTCACCTTGAATGCCGGCGTCGCCACCGTGCACGGAAACAGCCTCCTTGACACGCCGTTCGCGGTGCCTGAAGGCCTCGTCGGCTGGATGGACGTCGTTTCGCTTCCCCGGGGAGCCTCGTTCACTCAGGACGCTCCCGACAAATACCGTGAAGGTTACGTTCTTTACGAGACGTTTCCCGAAGTTGCAGAGTTCGAGCTTACGGAAGAAGCCTATTGGGTGCGGCTCGACGACGCGGGAGACGTGCGCGTGCGGGGCAGGCTCATCGGCGGATGCATCGAGACTCTGGGAAACCTGGCCGGAACGCCGTTCGGCAGGGTGTCCGAACTCGCCCGCTCCACCGGGGATCCGCTCATCGTATACGTCGAAGCGGCCAACGCGGACGCGTACGAGGTGTGCAGAACGCTCCACGGGATGCGCCTGGCGGGCTTCTTCGAATCTGCGGCCGCCGTTCTCGTTGGACGGACGAATGCCACGGATTGCGCGGACATGAACCAGTACGACGCCGTCATCGACGCTTTGGGCGGCCTGGGCGTACCGATCATTGCCGACGTCGAATGCGGCCACGTCGCCCCGTTCATGCCTCTCGTGAACGGCGCGACGGCCGAGGTCGTCGCCACCGAGACGCAGTCGCAGATTCGGCAAACCTTGGCGTGATGATCTGAGCCGCTCAGGCGGGGATGCGCTCTCCGCCGTTTTCCAGCGTGCGGATGCGGCGAGCTGGACCGGACGGCAAGGCGTTCACCGCTATAGCGGCGAGTCCCGAAGTGAGGGCGTTCGCTCAGTTGGCCCGCAGCCAGTCGACCGAGGTCGATCTGCTCGCGGGCAGCATCGGCGCCTGCTTCTCCCTGTGCGACACGCCCGCCGGTACGTTCGAGTGCGCTTGGCCGGTGTCGCCGCTCATCGACCTTGAACGCTATATCCGGGGAATGATGGCCGAGTACTCGGTGACCGATGAGCGGCTGGAGACAGAGACGGTGATCGACACGCCCCAAGCGGTGCTCGAATGGCCGTGCTTACTCTTCGTCGAGGAGCAACCCGCGAGACTGGCCATTCCCCGGTGGGCGACCAGGATGAAGTGGTCCCCTTCTCCATCCTCAGCCAGTTCGTCGACGTGCCCGGGGCGAGCTCGTCCAGATCGAGGGCGGCCCGCACTTCCTTGGCCGGCCCCACACCTCGACACGGTGGTTGCGTGGTTCGAGGAACGCTATCCGGCCTGACCGACCGTTCGGCGGCAGCCTGCCCCAGAAGAATCTGTAGCCAGCCTCAGAAGAATTTGCAGCCTGCCCTGAAAGATTTTGTTGGCATGACGGCGGCACCGGTCGCCGACTGATCTCGGATGCTCCGGCTGACCTCGGTTAGGCCACCTGATCTCGGACGCTCCGGCTGGTTCTGTTGCGCCGGCTGGCCTCCTACGCCGGCTGGCCGCCCGCGTCGGGGCCGATCCGATTGCCTTTGTCCGGCGAGTTCTGCTGAGTCTTGGACGAGAGCCACGCCTTCAGGCCTTCGATGCTGAAATTCTCGGCGAACCAGGCGCGGACGGAATCTGGCGAGGGAGTGCGCTCGGCGAATCGCGAGCGCAGCCCTTCCAGACTCTCGCCTTTGGACGCGAGCCAGTCGCTCAGCTGCTCGCGAGTCACCGAGTACTGCTCTTGGAGCCGGGAGACGAAAGCCTCGAACGCCTCGCCGGTCGCCCCTGTGAGCTCCGAGGCCTTCGCGCGCCACTGGCCTGCCTTCAATTCGAAGCCCTGCAATTGTTCGCGGACGCTTCGCCGAAGGACCTTGCCGAGCTGCGAACGGGGCAGGTCTGCCACAACGGCTATCGACCGCGGCATCGCGTAATGGGAAAGCTTGTCCTGGGTCCAGCGCCTGACGGCGTCGAGGTCGACGGCCGCCCCAGGCTCGAGCACAAGGGCGGCGACAACGGATTCTCCGCGCGAATCCCGCGAATCTTCGGGCATTCCGACGACGGCGACGTCGCGCACTCCCGGCATCCCCTTGATCGCCTCTTCGACCTGCGACGGATAGACGTTGAAACCGCCGTTGATGATGAGCTCCTTTGCCCTGTCCGCCATCACGAGGAAGCCGTCGTCCCAGTATCCCAAGTCGCCCGTGCGGAGCCAGCCGTCTTCCGTGAAGGCCTGGGCCGTCTCCTCGGGATCGTTGTGGTAGCCGACGAAGATCTGAGGGCCGCGGACCAAAATTTCGCCGGTGCGTCCATTCGCCGGGGCGGGCGCGTCGTCCGGGGCGGCTATGCGCACCTCAGTGGAGGGGA
>NZ_DBHHEV010000095.1:0-8962 GCF_057238965.1 Peptidiphaga sp. | reverse complement strand
CCACTATGAGCCCCAGCGCAGCAAGCGCGATGCCGACGGTCCTTCGTCGCATGTTGTCCCTCTCGTCGAGCGGCAAGGGCGCCTCGCACACCCGCGAATCGGGCTACTTCCGAGTCGCGGCGCCCCTCTTTAATAACGATTTTATAACATTATCGGCCGTCCGATCTGACGTCCCGGTTAGGCCGATCACGGCCTATGAAAGTAGCCTAGTCTGTATCCGATTCACAACCCACATATCACCCATCGGAAAGGTCGGAGAATGGTTGAGGAAACCAGCAGGTTCCCGCTTGTGCGAAAGGGGTATGACCGCGCGCAGGTCGACGAACACATACACGAATTGGAGTCGGCGCTCGAAGAAAGCGAGTCCGCACTCGAGGAAACTCGGTCCCAGGTCACAGAACTGGATTCACGCATCCTGCGCCTGTCGGGCGAACTCGCCGAGGCGAAGCAACAGGTTCGGGAGAACTCCCGCCCAAGCTACGGCGGGCTCGGCTCGCGCGTCGAACGCCTCCTGCGTTCGACGGAGGAGCAGGCCATGGACGTCATGTCCAGGGCAAATTCCGACGCCGAAGCCATCATCGCGCGTGCAAAGGAGCGCGCCGCACTGCTGACCAGCAGCGCGGAGGCCGAAGCTCAGGACACGCTGACGAGCGCACGCACCAAGGCCGATCAACTGCGAGCTACATCACGTCAGGAGGCGGATGCTTTGGCGATCAACGCGCACCGCACCGCGGAAGAACTCGTCGCCTCGGCCGAGCGGGAGGCGGATCGGGTCCGCACATCGGCGTCGAACGAGGTCTCGTCCATGCGCTCGGAGATCGACCACTACGTCGAGTCCCAGCGGGCCAACGTCGACGCGGAGCTGTCCGAAATGCGCGCCGCTGCAGAAGAAGAGGTGTCCAAGATTCGCGCGGAGGCGACCCGCGACGCCACACGGCTTCGCAGCGAGACCGACGAGATCGTCGCCGCCCTGCGCGCCTCGGTGGACCGCGAGGTCGCGAATCTGCGCAAGCGCAGCGCCGACGAGCGCAGCGCCATCGACGCAGAGGCCCGCGAGCGCACGGAGGCCATGGTCTCCGACGCCGAGGGCAGGGCCGAGGCCGCAGAACGGCGCTTGTCGGAGGCGACGCAGAGGGCCGAGCAGCTCACGTTCGACTCGGAGAAGACGGCGACGGCCACACTGAACCAGGCTCAGGAAGAGGCCTCGTCCATCGTCTCCGCGGCACGCGACGAGGCTCGCAGGATCCGCTCCGAGGCCAACGCGGAGGCGGCCGCGATGGCTCACTCGGCCGAAGAGCACGTCGCCTCCCTGGAGAGCCAGCGCGACGCGCTGCTGACCTATCTGGAGGACATGCGCTCGATGCTCGCGTCTTCGGATTCCGGGCTCGCGCTGGCCAACATCGTCAGCGCCGGCCAGGCACGAACCGAGACGCCGACGGTCACGTCCGCGGCGTCGGCGGCCTCCGCGCCCGAAAGCGGAGACGAGGGCGCCGAGGTCCACGAGATCGAGGTTCCCCGGGCCGTCGAATCGGAGGGAGACAAGCCCGCCGATCAAGACAAGCCGAAGTCGTCCGCCTCCAAGAAGAAGCCTCAGGCAAAGGCTTCGAGCAAGTCGGCGTCCTCGAAGGCGGGCGGGGCCGCAAAGAAGAAGCAAGCCTCCTGAGGGATCACGCACCCGAAGGGCTCGCGCAGCCTGTTACATCACGCACATAACTCACTCACGCGGGAGGGAAGGCGCCCCTCCCGCGTTTGCATTCGGCGCGCCCCGTCTCTGCCGATGCGGCCTGGCGGCGCTATGCGGTGCCAAGCGGCGGCGCTATGCAGCCTGACGGTAGAAATCGGCCAGAGCCTTTGCCAGCACCTCGGGCTGCTCGTCCGCCACGAAGTGGCCGGCGCCGGGAATCTCGATGATCTTCGCGTGCGGGGCAAGCTCCTTCCACTGCTGGAGGAGGGCGAAGCTGCATGTGGCGTCGTCGGCGCCGCGCTCGAGCAAAATGGGCCCGTCGATGGCGGTCAGCGCGCCGATGGCGCTGTCGCGGTCGAGCAGAGCCCTCTGCAGCCAGGCGAGCGAAGCCGAGTTGAACAGCCGGAAACGCCGGTCGAGGCTCTGACGCACGGACTCCGGCGAAGCCGGGGAAACGAGGAAATTGCTCCATTCCTTGACGGATTCATAGCCCTTGCCCTCCTCGCACAGGGCGATGCTCTCGCGCCGAATGGCGGCGTGGTCGGCGTCGTCCACGCCGATGTTCGTGTCCATGAGCGCCAGGCCGGCGACTTTCTCGGGGTAGGTCTGCGCAAAGGTCGCCGCCACGGTTCCGCCCATCGACATGCCCCCGAGGACGACGCGCTCGATCCCGAGCTCGTCGAGCGACTCGCGGATCGCCTCGACGAAGGCTTCGAGCGAAGGCTCAGGGCGCCCGTAGCGCTCTTGGAGTTCGGCGCCGCTCGGGGAGCCGCCAAAGCCCGGTGCGTCGACGGTGACGACGTCGATCGGGGCGAGCCTGTCGCGAACCAGATCCCACATCGTCGAATCGAGCGGCATCGCGTGAAGAAGAAGGAACGGGAGCGTCCCGGCGTTTCCCGTCCGCCTTGTAGCTAGTACAGTCATATCCTCCACCCTAGCCGTGCATCCTCGCTCAGGCCAGGGTTACGCGCCCGTGCACTCGCTTTCGCCGCGCGAGGCTCTCGCGCCCCCGCATCCGGGGCTCCGCGGAACTCGCGCCTACGCCTACGCGGAACTCGCGCCGACGGCGCAAAGCGTCACCGCCGTCCGCGATGTTTCCAGCACGACGTGTGCCAGTGTCTCCTCGAATCGATCCCGAACTGCGAGCCTAGGACGGTGTCCTCCGTCCACGCCACCTCGTGCGCCTCGCCGACGTCGATCTCGCCTCCGCATCCGGGGCACACATAGCGTTTGGCCGCTTCGGAGATATGGAAAACCTTGTACTCGGCGCCGTCGCGGCCGACCTCGTGCTTCACGCCGCCCATGGCCGCACGCACATTCAGCGGGCGCACCGGCCGCGAGTACTTCTTCGACCGGCGCATCAGAACAGCCTGTCCTCCGGGTTGTCCAAACCGCGCATTTCGTCATAGTCGAGGACGACGCATTCGATGCCCCTGTCCTCGGCAAGGACTCTGGCCTGGGGCTTGATCTCTTGGGCGGCGAAAACCCCGCGCACCGGAGCGAGCAGCGGATCGCGCTCGAGCAGCGCGAGGTATCGGGTCAGCTGTTCGACGCCGTCGATCTCGCCGCGCCGCTTGACCTCCACGGCCACGTGCCCGCCGTCGCCGTCGCGCACAAGAAGGTCGACCGGCCCGATGGCCGTCGGAAACTCCCGGCGCACCAGGCTCATGCCCTCACCGATCCTTTCCACCTGCTCGGCCAGGAGCGCCTGCAAATGCGCCTCGACGCCGTCTTTGACGAGGCCCGGCTCAATTCCAAGGTCGTGGCTGGCCTCGGCGCACACCTCGAAGATCCGGATGACGAGCCTGTCCTCGCTCTTATTGCGTGAGACCTCCCACACTTCGCTCACGCCGGATGCGGCTTCGTCTTCATCGGGCTCGCGCACGGACATCGAGCAGGGCGGGCTCATCCAGTTCAGCGGCTTGTAGGAGCCGCCGTCGGCGTGGACGAGCACCGAGCCGTCGGCTTTGACCATGAGAAGCCTCGTCGCCTTCTCGAGGTGGGCGTCGAGGCGGCCCGAGTAATCGACGGAACACTCAGCAAAGACTACGCGCATAGCCTCACAGCCTACCCGATCCGCCTGAGACCGCGCCTCGCTCGCCCAATGGGCGCCCGCCCGACGCGCAGCGAATCGATCAGAAGTCGGCCGGCTCTTCGGCCGGCGGCGCGGAATCGATCCACGAGACGAGCCCCGCGAATTGAGCGGCGCCCAGCGCGGCTTCGTACTCGACGCCGTCGCCGAGGAACTCGACGACCGTGGTTCCCGGGAGCATGCCCTGGCGATGCCCTCGGATCTCCAGGAGCTCGCGGGGAAAGCTCCATTTTGAGTTCAGCACCAGGGACCTGCGCGGATACCATTCGATCGCGTCGGCTTGGAGCGCGATTATCCCGGGAATCCAGCGGCCTCCCTTTCGCCGCAGGGCACACTGAAACGTGCCGTACTTGTGCAAAAGCCCTCTCAAACGCACGAAGTAGACGGTGAGAAACGCGAGGCCCGCTAGGGCGCCTGCGAGCGCAACGGCCAGTATGACGTCAAGCGCCCTCATATCCCCGCCTTTCGTGCCTTTGCCGCGTGTTCCCGGCCGCTGCTCGCTCGGCTACTCAGTGTGTCCGGTGTCCGAATGCTCGACGACGACGTAGGCATGGTCCTCGTCGACCGTCACAAAACCGCCGTCGACCTCGAAGACGAGCGAGCGGCCCTCCGAAAGGTCCACCTCCACCCTGCCGGGCAGGAGGAGCGCCATGAGGGGAGTGTGCCCGGGCAGGATTCCCATGGCCCCTTCGTGAGACGGAACGACGAGGTGGTCGGTGTCTCCCGACCACACGAGCGCCTGCCTGTCGACGATCTCGACCTTCATCAGCCCTGCTCCTGGCGAAGCTTCTCCCACGAACGCTCGATGTCCTCGATGCCGCCGATGTTGAAGAACGCCTGCTCGGGAATGTGATCGTACTCGCCGTCGCAAAGGCGCCGGAAGGCCTCGACCGTCTCGTCCACGGGAACCGTCGACCCCTCGACGCCTGTGAATTTGAGCGCCGTATAAGTGTTTTGCGAGAGGTACTGCTGAATGCGCCGGGCCCGGGCGACCGTCACCTTGTCCTCTTCGGACAGCTCGTCGACGCCCAGGATGGAGATGATGTCCTGCAGCTCCTTGTTCTTCTGGAGGATGGCCTTGACTCGGGTGGCGACCTCGTAATGCTCCTGCCCCACCACCTGCGGATCGAGGATGCGCGAGGTCGACGTCAGCGGATCGACGGCCGGGTAGAGCCCGCGCGAGGCGATCTCCCGCGAGAGCTGGGTGGTCGCGTCCAAGTGGGCGAACGTCGTGGCCGGGGCCGGATCGGTGTAATCGTCCGCGGGCACGTAGATCGCCTGCAGCGAGGTGATCGAATGGCCCCTCGTGGAGGTGATGCGCTCTTGGAGGGCGCCCATCTCGTCGGCGAGGGTCGGCTGGTATCCGACGGCGGAGGGCATGCGGCCCAGCAGCGTGGAGACCTCCGAGCCGGCCTGGGTGAATCGGAAGATGTTGTCGATGAACAGAAGGACGTCCTGGTTCTCGACGTCGCGGAAGTACTCCGCCATCGTCAGCCCGGACAGCGCCACCCGAAGGCGCACGCCCGGCGGCTCGTCCATCTGCCCGAACACCAGGGCAGTCTTGTCGAGGACGCCGGCTTCGTCCATCTCGTTGATGAGGTCGTTGCCCTCTCGGGTCCGCTCGCCGACGCCGGCGAACACGGAGACGCCGTCATGGTCCTGGGCCACGCGCTGGATCATCTCCTGGATGAGGACCGTCTTGCCGACGCCCGCGCCTCCGAACAGGCCGATCTTGCCGCCTTGGACGTACGGAGTGAGAAGGTCGATGACCTTGATTCCCGTCTGGAACATCCGCGTCTCGGGCTCGAGCTCGTCGAAGGCGGGCGGCTTGCGGTGGATCGGCCACCGTTCTTCGACCTGGAGGACCTCGTCGCCGTCGAGGTTGAGGCATTCGCCGAACACGTTGAAGACGTGACCCTTCGTCGCCTCGCCGACCGGCACGGAGATGGGCGCGCCCGTGTCCGTGACGAGGGCCCCGCGCACGAGGCCGTCGGTGGGCTTGAGGGCGATGGCGCGGACGATGTTGTCGCCAAGGTGCTGGGCGACCTCGAGCGTCATGTCGTATGAGCCCTCGCCCTCCCCCTGGGCGCTGAGGTCCACGTGCGTGGTCAAGGCGTTGTTGATCTCGGGTAAGGAGTCCGCCGGGAATTCGACGTCGACGACGGCTCCGATGACCTGGACGATGCGTCCGGTTCCCGGATTGGATACGAGCGTGGTCATGTTTCTCCTTTAAGCACCCTGCTTGAGCGCGTCGGCGCCCGAGACGATTTCGGTGATCTCTGTCGTAATCTCCGCCTGGCGCGCGTTGTTGGCCAAGCGGGTGTAGTCCTCGATGAGCTTCTGGGCGTTCTCCGTGGCCGAGTGCATCGCCTGTTGGCGCGAGGCGAGCTCCGAGGCGGCGGCCATGAGGAGAACCGAATGAATGCGCTGGCTCACGTACATCGGCAGCAGCGCGTCGAAAATGTCCTCCGCCGAGGGCTCGAACTCGAAGAGCGGGCGCGTTTCCTCCGGCCTGTCCCCCAGGTCGTCGACCGGCCCGCGCTCGTCGTCGTCTTCCGCCTCGACGACTTCGAGGGGAAGCATATGGCGCACCTGGACGATCTGCCTGACCATCGAGACGAACCTCGTGTAGACGACGATGAGCTCGCTGACGCCGCCGTCTTCGGGCGCCGCGAGATAGGCGTCGAGCAGGGTGGAGGCGACGTCGTCGGAGACGCCGACGTCGGGGTTGTCGGACTTGCCGGTCCACGACTTCGCCACCTCGATCCCCCGGAACCTGTAGTAGGACTCGCCGCGGCGCCCGCTCACGTACAGAACGGGCTCCCTGCCTTCCGTCCGCAGCTCCTCGACCAGCCGGTCGGCCTCGCGAAGGACGGACGAGGAGTAGGCGCCCGCCATTCCCCTGTCCGAGGTGACGACGAGGACGGCCACCCGATTCGTGTCCTCGCGGTGGGTGAGCATGGGATGGTTGAGCTCGTGGTCGTGGAGGGCCACGGCCGCTATCGACCGCGTGAGGATCCGGGTGTAGGGATCCAGGCCGCTCGCAGCCTCTCGCGCCCTGCCGATGCGCGAGGCGGCGATGAGCTCCATCGCGCGGAAGACCTTCTCCAGCGTCGCCGTCGCCCTGATCTTCTCCTTGAAGACCCTCTGTGCGCCCGCCACGGTCAGCCCCGCTTCGCCCGGACGATCTGCTCTTTGGCGACCTCGGTCTCCACTTCGACCTCGCCCTCGCCGTCCGCGGCGACCCCCTCGGCGACGAGGTACCCGCGTGTGAATTCCTTGACCGCGGCGCGAAGCTCTTCTTCCGTCTCCTTCTCGAGGAGCCCGGTGTCCGCGATCTTCTCCAACACGCCGGTGTTGTGGCGCAAATAGTCCAGCAGACGCCTCTCGTAGTCGTGGACCTTGTCCAGCGGAAGCTCGTCGAGGAAGCCGTTGGTCCCCGCCCACACCGAGGCGACCTGGTCCTCTACCTTGTAGGGCGTGTACTGCTGCTGGCGCAGCAGCTGCATGAGGCGCTCGCCCCTGGTCAGCTGCTGGCGCGTGGTCGCGTCGAGGTCCGAGGCGAACATGGCGAACGCCGCCTGCGCTCGGTATTGGGCGAGCGTGATCTTCAGCGTTCCCGCGACCTTCTTCATCGCCTTGATCTGGGCGTCGCCGCCCACGCGCGAGACGGAGATTCCGACGTCGACGGCGGGGCGCTGATTGGCGTTGAACAGATCCGACTGGAGGAAGATCTGCCCGTCCGTGATCGAGATGACGTTCGTGGGAATGTAGGCGGAGACGTCGTTCGCCTTCGTCTCGATGAGCGGCAGCCCCGTCATCGACCCCCCGCCCATCTCGTCCGAAAGCTTGGCGCAGCGCTCGAGGAGGCGCGAATGCAGATAGAAGACGTCGCCCGGGTAGGCCTCGCGCCCCGGCGGGCGGCGCAGCAGCAGCGAAACCGCGCGATAGGCCTCGGCCTGCTTGGACAGGTCGTCGAAGACGATGAGCACGTGTTTGCCGTTGTACATCCAATGCTGGCCGATGGCCGAGCCGGTGTACGGCGCCAGATACTTGAAGCCCGCGGGGTCGGACGCCGGAGAGGCGACGATGGTCGTGTAGTCCATCGCGCCGGCCTTTTCGAGCGTTCCGCGGACGGAGGCGATGGTCGAGCCTTTCTGGCCGATGGCCACGTAGATGCACCGGACCTGCTTCTTCGGGTCGCCGGAGAGCCAGTTCTCCCTCTGGTTGACGATCGTGTCGATCGCCAGGGCCGTCTTGCCCGTCTGGCGGTCACCGATGATGAGCTGGCGCTGGCCGCGCCCGATCGGAATCATCGAATCGATCGCCTTGATGCCGGTTTGCAGCGGCTCGTGGACGGATTTGCGCATCATGACGCCGGGGGCCTGCAGCTCCAAGGCGCGGCGGCCCTCGACTCCCTGGATCTCGCCGAGCCCGTCGAGCGGCCGTCCGAGCGGGTCCACGGTGCGGCCGAGGTACCCCTCGCCGACGGGAACCGAGAGCACCTCTCCGGTGCGCCGCACTTCCTGGCCCTCTTCGATCGAGGAGAATTCGCCGAGGACGACGACGCCGATCTCGCGCTCCTCCAGGTTCATGGCCAGGCCGAGGGTTCCGTCTTCGAAGGTCAGCAGTTCGTTGGCCATGGTGCCGGGAAGCCCCTCGACGCGGGCGATGCCGTCGGCGGTCAGGGTGACGTGGCCGACCTCCTCGCTCACGGACTTGGCGGGCTCGTAGGAGCTCACAAAGTTGTCGAGCGCCGCCCGGATCTCCTCGGGCTGGATGGTAAGTTCAGCCATTCCTCTTTCCTTAACTACGTAGGCGGTGGCCGCCGGTTACTTGATGACGGCGTCCTTGACGCCCTTGATCCGCGTGGCGAGCGTCGCGTCGATGACGTCGTCGCCTATGTGTATGCGAATGCCGCCCACGGCCGCGGCGTCGATCGCGACGTGAACGGACACGTCTTTGCCGTAACGCGCTGAGAGGATTCTCTTCAGCCGTTCTTCCTGCTTGCGGGTGAGCGGGCTCGCCGCCGTCACGGAGGCGACGAGCTTGGATTGGATCTCCGCCGCCGCATCGACATACCCGGTCAGCGAAGCGGCCATCGTCGGGAGCGGCGCCCGCGCCACGGCGCGGCGGATGAGCGTCAGCGCGGGCGCTCCGACGTGCTTTTTCCACACGCGGTCGGC
>NZ_DBHHEV010000094.1:0-9007 GCF_057238965.1 Peptidiphaga sp. | reverse complement strand
TGAGATTCAGCGCTCGGAAGGCTTGACCGGCGCTTTGGCCATGATCCTTCCCATGTTCGGGTCGATGGGCATGATGGTGGTCATGGCGATGTCCGGCAATCGCTCGCCGAGGATGATCCTGATGTCCGGCCTCTTCGTCGTGGCGATGCTCTGTGTGGCCTTTCTAAACATCTACCGCAACCGCGTCCAGTTCAGGAACTCCGTCACGGGAAGCAGACGCGAATACCTCGCCTACCTGGCCAAAACGAGGCAGAACGCCCGCAAGGCCGAGGACATGCAGAGAGAATTCGCTCAGTGGTTTTTGCCTCACCCCGGCGACCTTCCCATAATCCTCGAGGAAGGCACGCGAGTGGGCGAGCGCGAGCCCTCCGACGAGGAGTTCCTCCTGTCGCGAGTCGGAGCCGCGAACCAGCCCTTCACTTTGGACTACACGAAGGCCGAGGCCTCGGCCGTGGCCGAGGCCGACCCCGTCGCAGAATCCGCCCTGGTCCAGTTCGAGGGGCTCTACAAAGGGCTTGACGAACTGCCGCTGGGCGTCAACCTCTCGACGATCGCCCGCCTGCAGATCATCGGCAACGACCCGGCCAAGGCCCGGGCCGTGGCGCGTTCGGTGCTCGTTCAGATCGCAACCTTCACCAAGGCCTCCGACGTCCGCATCGCCGTGCTCACCAGCACGGCCCACTGGGACGAGTGGGACTGGATCAAGTGGCTTCCCCATGCCGGCTCCGACCGGATCTTCGACTCCATCGGCCCGGCCCGCATGATCGACGTCGATCCGACCAACATCATGGACCTTCTGCCCGACGGCGTCGCCGACCGCCCCCGCTTCGTCTCCGACCAGAACGGAACCGAGCTTCCCCACCTGGTGATCGTCAACGACGGCCTCACCATCCCGCCCGACCATCCGATCATCACCGAAGACGGAGTTTTGGGCGTGACCGTCGTGGAGATTCCCGCCAACTGGGAGTCGCTGACGGACGCGAACACGGTGCGCGTCCAGCTGGGGGAGGGCGATAACCTCGAGCTTTTGCAGATCGGCTTCGAGCCGGTCAGCGGCCGGTCGCACGGACTTTCCGTGGTTCAGGCCGAGGCCGCCGCCAGGCGCCTGGCCACGCAGGCTCTCATACAGACCGACGCCGCGGCGTCGGGCGCAGCCGTCGACGCCCCCGGGGAGGCCTCCGCCGAGCTTGTGGACCTCCTGGGGCTGGGCGACGTCCGCGACCTCGACACGAACATCGCCTGGAGGCCGCGCCTGGAGCGCGACCGCCTGCGCGTGCCCATCGGCCTGACCCCCGAGCACAAAACGGTCTACCTGGACATCAAGGAGTCGGCGCTCAACGGAATGGGCCCGCACGGCCTCATCATCGGCGCGACGGGCTCCGGAAAGTCCGAGGTGCTGCGAACCCTCGTTCTGGCGCTGGCCATGGCGCATTCCTCCGAAGAGCTCAACTTCGTGCTCATCGACTTCAAAGGCGGCGCGACCTTCGCGGGCATGGCGAAGATGCCCCACGTCTCGGCGATCATCACCAACCTCGGCGAGGACCTCACGCTGGTCGACCGCATGGAGGACGCCCTGCGCGGCGAGATGAATCGGCGCCAGGAGCTCCTGCGGGCAGCCGGAAACTTCAAGAACATCCACGATTACGAGCGCGCTCGCAAGAACGGCCGCACCGAGCTCGTGCCGCTTCCCGCGCTTCTCGTGGTGGCCGACGAGTTCTCCGAGCTCCTGGCAGAAAAGCCGGACTTCGTCGATATGTTCAACCAGATCGGCCGCCTCGGCCGATCCTTGGGCGTCCACCTTTTGCTTTCCTCGCAAAGGCTCGAAGAGGGCCGTTTGCGCGGCCTGCAAGAGCACCTGTCATACCGCATCGGCCTGCGCACGTTCTCCGCGCAGGAATCGCGCGGCGTCATCGGCGGCTCCGAGGCCTACGAGCTCCCCGCGATCCCCGGCGTCGGATACCTCAAGCCCGACGCCAGCAGCGGGCTCATCAGATTCCGCTCCTCCTACGTTTCCGGGCCTCCGCCCAAGCGGGCGGAGCTGAGCGCCGCCCTCGGATCCGGCGAGGTTCAAGATGTGGAGATCCTCGACTTCACCGCCAAGCCTCTGCGCCTGGAGACCGAGCAGGTCGAGGAGGTCGAAGAGGATTCGGGCCCGGAGGAGGACGAGCTCGGCGACTCCGGCATCCCCGGGGTGCCGAACACCACCTTCGACATCGCCGTCGCGCGGATGGCGGGCAAGGGGCCGGACGCCCACCAGGTGTGGCTGCCGCCGCTCAACGTCCCGGCCACGCTCGACAGCCTCATGCCGGATCTGCGCGTCTCGCCCGTCCTCGGCCTGCATTCGCCGAAGTGGCGCGGCGCCGGCCAGTTCACGATCCCGGTGGGCGACGTCGACCGCCCGCTCGAACAGCGCAGGGACATCCTCACCCTCGACCTCTCCGGCGCGGGAGGCCACCTTGCGATCATCGGCGGCCCGCAGTCAGGAAAATCGACCTTCGCGCGAACCGTGGTCGGCGCGCTGGCGCTGACCCACACGCCGATGGAGATCCAGGTCTACGCGATGGACTTCGGCGGCGGCACGTTCGCCGGAATGCGGGACCTCGCCCATATGTCCGGCGTCGCCCTGCGAAGCGACGAAACCCGCGTCCGCCGCATGTTCGCTGAGATCAAGTCGATCGTCGATGACCGCGAGCGGTACTTCGCCGCCCAGGGAATCGAATCGATGTCGGCTTACAGGCGCATGCGCGCCGAGGGGAAGGCCGACGACGGATACGGCGACATTTTCCTGGTGGTCGACGGCTGGCAGGCGCTGCGGTCCGACTTCGACGAGCTCGAGATGCGCCTGCAAGACCTCATCCCCCGCGGCCTGAACTTCGGAATGCACGTCATCGCCACGGCGCTGCGGTGGATGAACTTCCGCACCGCCGTCAAAGACATGTTCGGCTCGCGAATCGAGCTGCGTTTGGGCGACGCTCTCGATTCGGAGATCGACAGGAAGCTCTCTCGAAACGTGCCCACCGGCGCTCCCGGGCGCGGCCTTGAGCCGTCCAAGCACCATATTCTGGGCGCGCTTCCCCGGGTGGACGCCGATCACAACCCCGAGAACCTCTCGGAGGGCGTCAACGACTTCGTCGAAAACGTCAACAAACTGTGGACCGGCCCGCGGGGCCCGAAGCTGCGCGTGCTCCCGGACAAGGTTTCCATCGAGCAGGTCCGCCGCAGGGTCAGCAAGGACGATCGCAGGGTCCTTCTGGGGCTCGGCGAATCCCGCCTGGAGCCCTTCGGAATCGACTTCGACGCGAATTCCCACTTCTTCTTCTTCGGAGACCAGAAGTCCGGGAAGACCGCGACTTTGCGGCTCATTTGCTCGGAGATCGCCCGTTTGTACACGCCGCAGCAGGCGCAGATCTTCGCTGTGGACTACCGAGGCTCGCTCCTCGGCGAGCTGCCCGAAGGCTACGTCGGCCGCCACCTGCGCAACGCGGCCGAGGCGACCGAGCAGCTCAACGGCCTGGCGCAGTTCCTCGCAACGCGCGTTCCCGGCTCGGACGTCACCGCCAAGCAGCTGCGCGAGCGCAGCTGGTGGAAGGGCCCTGAGGCGTGGGTCGTCGTCGACGATTACGACCTCGTCGACAATTCCCAGGGCAACCCGGTCAGGGCACTCGTCCCGATGATGGCGCAGGCGCGCGATGTCGGTCTGCACATCATCGTCGCCCGCCGCATGGGAGGCGCGAGCAGGGCCATGTACGGCTCGCCCGTCATTCAGGCGATGAACGACCTCGCCTCGCCCGCTATGCTCCTGCCCGGCAACCCCGAGGAAGGCACCGTCCTCGGCCGGATCCGGCCTCAGGAGGGCATGCCCGGCCGCGGCCAGTTCCGCTCGCGCGAAGTCAATCGCGAGCTGATCCAGGTGGCGTGGCTCGAATCGGCAGTCTCCTTCGACTAGAGCCAGTCTCTTTCGGTTAAAGGCCTCTTCGGACTGGAAGAGACGGTCTCTTTCGATTGAAGGGCTTGACGACCGGACGCAGCGAGCGCAGAGCCCCTCGCCGTTTCATCGCTGGCAGCTCGGGCACCAGAAGAGGCGGCGTCCGGCCATCTCCTTCTCCGCCACGGGCGTGCCGCATCTCAGGCACGGCCTTCCCGTGCGGTGGTAGACCGCGAAACGCTGGGCCTCCGGGTCTTCGCCGTCGGCGCCATCTGCTGCGTCCGGATTTCTCACGTCGGAAGCCTCGGCCGGTTCGGGCCTCAGGTTTTCCGGGACCGTGCGTATGACGCCGTTGGGAACGTCGGCCTGCATCGTCTCAACGAGGTCGTCCCACAGGGCCTTCAGACGCTCGGCCGAAACCTTGTTGCCGGGCCGCAGAGGCGAGATGCCGACGCGGAAAAGGCAGTCCGCGCGGTAGATGTTTCCCGGCCCGGCAGCGATCGACTGGTCGAGAACCAGCTGGCCCACCGGCGACCGCCTCCGCCGAACCGCCTCGACGAAGCGCTCGCGGTCTCCGGGCTCGTTGCGAACTGGGTCGGGGCCGAGCTTGGAGACTGCGGCCCGCACGCCCGGCCCGTCGAGGATCTCGCATCGCGAGGGGCCCGTGAGATCGGCCGCAAACCCATTGGCGGCGAGCCGCAGCCGCACCGTGCTGCCCGCGCCGACGTTGACCGCGTTGTGGTTGCCGCTGCGGACGCCGGCGCCGACGATTGCGTCCGAGCCTTCGCCCGTGAAATGCCACCTGCCGTACAGACCCAGATGAATGTGAAGCCACACGGGCCCGTCGTCGCCCAGGGACGTGCCGCCCAGGGGAGTCTCGGCGAGGGGCGCCGCGCTCAGGGCCATCGCATTTCTCGCGTTTAGAGACGCGCTGTTTGGCGCTTCCTCGCCCGGGGAGGAGTTGCCCGCAGACATGCCGTTCGAAGGCCCGCCGTCGGTGCGGGCGGTGGAGCGGCCGTCGGCGAACGGCATGAAAAAGTGCTTGCCCCACGCTTCGGCCCGTCCGGCCGTGAGCCCGTCCAAGCGGTGCGCGCCGTCGGAAAAGCGGCCCTGCGGGGAGGACGCTACGACGCCGGCGCCCTCGAACCTCTCGTTTATCAGGCGCGCGATGCGGTGAATTGCTTGACCTTCCGGCATGGCCTCCCTTTCTTGCTGTTCGTGCACGTCTTGGCGTGCGTGCGCTTTCTGCCGTTCGCGGGCGCGTTTCCCGGCGTGCGCGTCTCGTTGTTTGCAGCGTTATCCCGGCGCGCGGGATCCCTCCGACTTTCGCGGCGGCGGCTCCGGCATTCCGCAGCTGCGCCGTTCGCGACTCGCAAGGACGCGACCGGCACAGACGCTGCTGCGCCGACGGCGGCCCCGGAAACCGCGGGTTTTCGCGTCGGCGACCATCCTACCCGCGATCGCCGAGGAGACGCCGATTCGCGTCATCCGGCGCTTTCCCTGCCTCTCCCAGCCCTTCCGCGAGGAGCGTTCGACGGGAAGGTTCCACATTGTGTCAGCGGCGACATGCCTGCCCGAGAGATGGGTAGAGTCCGTTGGTGTAAGCAAATACTCAAAACGGTCGATCATTCGATAGGAGATGTGATTGCAATGGCACACCGTTTTCCAGGCCGGCGCCTTCTCGCCATGCGCGGCGTGGCTCTGATCGCCGCCGCGGGTCTGTCCCTCGCCGCGCTGGGGGCGTGCTCGGACGGAGGCGAATCCGGCAAGGAAGCTTCTGGCGGCAACGCCTCGCATGCCGTCAAGGATCCTTCTGGGAACAAATCCTCGGCCGGGGGCGGGCCTTCGGCGAGCGATGCAACGGCTTCGGGTTCGCCGTCGGCAAGCCTCCCGTCCCAGCGCTTCAAGGGCAAAGTCGACGTCAAGGAAGTTCCTTTCTGGAAGTTCCCCACGAAAATGAAAAACTGGAAAGTCGACTTTGTGGAAAAGGACGGCAAGTTCCTTTCGAGGAGCCAGAAGGGCTGCTACCTTGCCGCCGAGCAGCAGTATGTCAGCGGAGCCCAGGGAGGGGACCAGAAGGTCACACAGGAGCTGGCGAACCGGCTTCTCGGTCAGCTGCAACAGAGCATGTCTGATTTCCGATCTGAGCCTTCCGGCAGAACGAAAGTGCACGGCGCGGGAGGGAAGGACGTCGACGGCGTGGCGAGTATGGTGACCTACACCGGAAAGGACGGGAATAACTACCGCGGCTGGTACTGGTTCCGTACTTTCACGGCGACCCCGCCGGCCATCCTCGTGCGAGTCAACTACACGTGCCCGGCATCGGCGTATTCGGAGTCGGAGCTGACGAAGATCGTCGAGAAGAGCGACTTGTCGATCGGAGGCGACTTTACGGGCGGGCTCGGAAACTAGTCGCCTGCGACGCCGGATCGGCGGCCGGCGCGTGCGTTGGACTGCCGACAGAAGACAGCGGGGGACCGCCCTCGTCCGTGAGCCGTCATTATGCAAATAAACTTGAGTGGAATAGACTCAACCTCAGTGGCGTTGTCCTTTATAGACACAGTCTTCTATAGACATCAATGCCGTCCCTCAAGGATGCAAAGGAAAGTGAAAGGCTTATGGACAAACTGACAACCAAATCGCAGGAGGCGCTCGCCGAGGCCATTCGGCTTGCAACCGACGCGGGCAACCCGCAGGTCGAGCCCCTCCACCTGCTCGCCGCGCTCCTCGCCCAGCAGGGCGGGGTGGCCGTGGCGCTTCTCGACGCCGTCGGCGTCAACCGCGGAGAGGTCGAATCTCGCGTGAACGCCGCGCTCGCGGCGCTGCCGGCCTCCGAAGGGTCTTCGGTGCAGCAGCCGGGGGCCTCCCGCACGCTCTCCCGCGTCATCAGCGACGCCGGCAAGGAGGCGACCGCCCTGGGCGACGCCTACATTTCGACCGAGCACCTGCTCATTGCCGTCGCGGCCTCGCAGAGCCAGGCGGGGGAGATCTTGCAGTCGGCGGGCGCTGGCCGCGAACAGCTCGCTGCGGTGCTGCCGAATGTGCGCGGCAGCTCCAAGGTGACGAGCCCCGACCCCGAGGGAACGTTCCAGGCCCTCGAAAAGTACGGGGCGGATCTGACGGCGGCGGCCCGCGAAGGCAAGATGGACCCGGTGATCGGCCGCGACTCGGAGATTCGCCGCGTCGTCCAGGTGCTTTCGCGGCGCACGAAGAACAATCCGGTGCTTATCGGCGAGCCCGGCGTCGGCAAGACGGCCGTGGTGGAGGGCCTTGCCCAGCGCATCGTCGACGGCGACGTGCCGGAGTCCCTGCGCGGTAAGCGGCTCATCCAGCTCGACGTCGCCTCGATGGTGGCGGGCGCGAAGTACCGCGGCGAGTTCGAGGAGCGTTTCAAGGCGGTTCTCCAGGAGATCAAGGATTCGGCCGGCGAGATCGTGACGTTCATCGATGAGATCCACACGATCGTCGGCGCGGGCGGCGGCTCCGAGGGCGCGATGGACGCGGGCAACATGCTCAAGCCGATGCTCGCGCGCGGCGAGCTGCGGCTGATCGGCGCCACCACGCTGGACGAGTACCGCGAGGGCATCGAGAAGGACCCGGCCCTGGAGCGGCGCTTCCAGCAGGTGTACGTGGGCGAGCCCTCGGTGGAGGATACGGTGGCGATCCTGCGCGGAATCGCGCCGAAGTACGAGGCGCACCACAAGGTGACGATCTCCGACGGCGCGCTCGTGGCCGCCGCGACGCTTTCGAACCGCTACATTCCCGGGCGTCAGCTGCCGGACAAGGCCATCGACCTCGTCGACGAGGCCGCCTCGCGCCTGCGCATGGAGCTCGATTCCTCGCCCGAGGAGATCGACGCCCTGCAGCGGCAGGTGGACCGCCTCAAGATGGAGGAGGCCTACCTGGTTGAGACGGAGACGAAGGACGACGCCGCAGCCGCCGACCGGCTGGAGAAGCTGCGGGCCGAGCTTGCGGACAAATCCGAGGAGCTCGCCGCCCTCAACGCGCGGTGGGAGTCCGAGAAGGCCGGGCGCAACCGCGTCGGCGAGCTGAGGGTGAAGCTTGACGAGCTGCGCACGGAGCTCGAACGCGCCGTCCGCGAGGGCCGCTACGAGGACGCCGGCCGCCTCCAAAACGGCGACATTCCGGCCATCGAGGCCGAGATTGCGGAGGCCGAGGCGCAGGAGCTCGCCGAGGCCGACGCCGACGTCGAGCCGATGATCGCCGAGCGTGTGGACGCCGACGAGATCGCGGAGGTGATCTCCGCGTGGACGGGCGTGCCCGTCGGGAAGCTGCTGCAGGGGGAGACGGAGAAGCTGCTGTCCATGGAGGACGTCCTGGGCAAGCGGCTCATCGGCCAGAAGAAGGCGGTGGCGAGCGTTTCGGACGCTGTGCGCCGCTCGCGCGCCGGCGTCGCCGACCCGAATCGGCCGCTCGGCTCGTTCCTGTTCCTGGGGCCCACGGGCGTGGGCAAGACGGAGCTGGCGAAGTCTTTGGCTGAGTTCATGTTCGACGACGATCGCGCGATCGTGCGCATCGACATGTCGGAGTATTCGGAGAAGCATTCCGTCTCGCGTCTGGTGGGCGCCCCTCCGGGATACGTGGGCTACGAGGAGGGCGGCCAGCTGACGGAGGCCGTGCGGCGCCGCCCGTATTCGGTGATTCTGCTGGACGAGGTCGAGAAGGCGAATCCGGACGTTTTCGACATTCTGCTGCAGGTGCTCGACGACGGCCGCCTGACCGACGGCCAGGGGCGCACGGTGGATTTCAAGAACACGATCTTGATTCTGACCTCGAACTTGGGCTCGCAGGCGCTCATGGATCCGACGCTCGACGAAAGCCAGAAGCACGAGGCGGTTATGGCGTCCGTGCGGAAGGCGTTCAAGCCGGAGTTTGTCAACAGGCTTGATGACGTCATCGTGTTCGAGCCGTTGAGCCTGGAGGAGCTGGGCAAGATCGTGGATCTGCAGGTGGAGCAGGTGGCGCGGCGCCTGAAGTCGCGGCGGATCACGCTGGACGTGACCGATGCGGCCAGGGAGTTCCTCGCGATGGACGGGTACGACCCGGCCTATGGCGCGCGCC
>NZ_DBHHEV010000093.1:7082-9092 GCF_057238965.1 Peptidiphaga sp. | reverse complement strand
GTACAGCTCGGGAATTCCGGCCTTGACGTCTAAAAGCACGAGATCGATGTTGTCGAGCATCGCCTCTGTGACATTTCGTCCGAGGAAGCCAGACGTATCGACGCACGTGTGAACTCCGAGTTCCTTCGCCCCCTCCAAAAGCTTCGCGACGAAACGCGGCTGCATCATCGCCTCGCCGCCGGAGATCGTGATTCCCCCGCCGGAGGCGTTGAGGGTCTTCCTGTAGCGTTTGATCCGCCTGAGGAGGTCGTCGACTTCCACGGGCTCGCCGTCGCGCATCTGGAAGGTGTCGGGGTTGTGGCAGTAGAGGCACCGCAACCCGCATCCGGCCAAGAAAATCGTCATGCGGATGCCCGGACCGTCGACGGCAGTCACGAGCTCCCACGAATGGAGAGAGCCGAGGGTCCCCTCCCTCATCCGGCGCAGCCTGTCGGCATGCTCCAGATCCGTCATCTCGATCAGACCGGCTGTGCCGTTTCCCTTAACGCGGGCCGCCGGGGCCAGAAAGTCCTGGTCCCCGGCGGCGTTCGCAACCAGCGAGTTCAGAATGGCCTCACTTGCCGGCATGGAACGTGCGCGAGAGCACGTCAAGCTGCTGCTCGCGCGTCAAGCGGACGAAGTTGACGGCGTAACCGGAGACGCGAACCGTCAGGTTCGGGTACTTCTCGGGGTGCTCCATCGCGTCCTCGAGGGTGTCGCGATTGAGCACGTTGATGTTGGCGTGGTACAGGCCGGCGATGCCGCCCTTGGCCTCACGGGCCGCCTTCATTGAGGCAAGTCGCTCGTCGTAAGTCTTGGTCGCCATGTTTCGGCTCCTTCTCTATGTTTGCTCGGGATTGGTGTTCCCGAATGTGTGTTTGTTTGGGTTAGGAGAGGAAGGAATCCTCGGGGATGAAGCCTCCGTCGAGAACCTGGACGAGGTTTTCGACCTGCTCATCCTTGTCGCGGCCAAGGCCGGACGGGGTAATTGTGTTCGTCAGGGAAATGCCGTCGAGCGCGTCCTCATAGTCGAGCTTTCCGACGGAAAGCATCGAGGCGAGCATGCCGTGGGTGTCAGCGCCGTTCTCGGGATTGGCGCCGGGGCTGAACGGCGTGCCCTTGCGGTGGCCGGACGGGAAGCTGCCCGTGGCCTTGCCGTAGACGACGTTCGACGTGATCGTCAGGACCGACTGCGTCGGAATGGCGTCGCGATAAAGCGGAATAGCCTTGATCTTGTCCATGACCGTGTGGACCACCGTCGCCGCAATGTCGTCGGCGCGATCGTCGTCGTTGCCGTAACGCGGGAAATCGCCCACGGTCTCGTAATCGACGACGAGGCCCGTCTCATCGCGAACAGGGGTGACCTTCGCGTACTTGATGGCCGAAAGCGAGTCGGCGACGATGGAAAGGCCGGCGATGCCGCATCCCATCGTGCGCACGATGTCGGAATCGTGCAGCGCCATCTCGATGGACTCGTAGGCGTAGCGGTCGTGGCAGTAGTGGATGATGTTGAGGGCCTCGACGTACGTGCCGACCACCCAGTCGAGCATCTCTTCGTACTTGTGCCACACGTCGTCGAATTCGAGCGGGCCGTCGCCTTGGACGGGCTCGAATCCCTCGACGATCTGCTTGCCCGACATTTCGTCGCGCCCGCCGTTGATGGCGTACAGAAGGGCCTTCGCGGCGTTGACTCGGGCGCCGAAGAGCTGCATCTGCTTGCCGACCCTCATTGGAGAGACGCAGCAGGCGATGGCGGCGTCGTCGCCCCAGCGGTCGCGGATTTGGGGATCCGACTCGTATTGGATCGACGACGTCTCGATCGAAATCGCGGCGCAGAAATCTTTGTACCCGTCGGGAAGGGCGGGATCCCAGAAGATCGTGATGTTGGGCTCGGGCGCAGGGCCAAGGTTCCTCAGTGTCTGAAGCAGCCGGAAGGCCGTCTTCGTCACAAGCGTGCGGCCGTCCTCGCCGAAGCCCGCGTCGGACCACGTGGCCCAGTAGGGGTCGCCGGAGAAGATCTGGTCGTAGTCG
>NZ_DBHHEV010000093.1:0-7072 GCF_057238965.1 Peptidiphaga sp. | reverse complement strand
GCTTGATGACGATGGCGCCGACCATCTCCTGAGCGTCCGTCTCGGTGATGGGCCCGGCCTTGAGGTCGCGCTCAAAATAAATGTCAAGGAAGGCGGAGAGGCGGCCGATCGACATTGCGGCGCCGTCCTGGCTCTTGACGGAGGCAAGGTAGGCAAAGTAGGTCCACTGAACGGCTTCTTTGGCGTTCTTGGCGGGCCCCGAGATGTCGAAGCCGTAAGCCGCGGCCATCGCCTTGAGCTTCTTGAGCGCCTTGATCTGCTCGGCGTGCTCCTCGCGGTAGCGTCCCCAGTGCTCGGAGAACGGCGCATCGGCGACGGAGTCCTTGGCGGCCTGCTTTTGCTCGATGAGACGGTCCACGCCGTAGAGGGCCACGCGCCGGTAGTCGCCGATAATGCGGCCGCGGCCGTAGGCGTCGGGCAAACCGGTGATGACGTGGGAAGAGCGGGCGGCGCGAATGCGCGGGGTGTAGATGTCGAAGACGGCGTCGTTGTGCGTCTTGCGGTACCTGGTGAAGATCTCCTTGACCTCGGGGTCAGGCTCTTTGCCAGCCTCCTTGATGGCGGTCTCGACCATGCGCCAGCCGCCGTTGGGCATCATCGCACGCTTGAGCGGCACGTCGGTTTGAAGGCCGACGCAGACGTCGTCGTCCTCGCTGATGTAGCCCGCGGGGAAGGCGTCGATGTCGGCCGGGATCTTAGTGTCGACGTCGTAGACGCGGCGCTTGCGCTCTTCGGACAGGTACTCCTTCTCAAGAGTGTTCCACACGCGGAGAGTCTTCTCGGTTGGGCCCGCGAGGAAGGACGCGTCGCCTTCGTACGGGGTGTAGTTCTTTTGGATGAAGTCGCGGACATCGATGGTCTCAGTCCAGTTGCCGGGGACGAAACCCTTCCATGCCTCGGTGTCGACGGCGGTGTCGGTTCCCATAATCCTCTTCTTCTCTTGATTGGAGCCAGCGGATGCCTCTAATTTTGCCCCGCGAATGAGCACGTGACCACTCGGATATGGTGACCGTGTCCACACACGCTGAACAAGACGGACTTCTCCGCGGTATAAAGCGAAAAACTGCCGGTGTGACTTTTATCCAACGCGACATGCGACTTTAGTCCTTTCAGGCTTTCGATTCCCTTCCCTGGTCGCAATCCCATCCACGGCAAAACGTCCTAGTGTGCGGCCCGTCAGCCTTTCCGTCTTTCGAATCCAAGCGTTTGACGCGGATCGCGGAACACCGTGCACGGAACGCAGAACGCTCGCAGAGCTGCGGAGCCCCTTGCAACGAGGCGCGAATCGTCGTTCATAGGGATAGAGGGCGCCGCTGTAAACGATGTCGCACCTTCTGTCTTGTGTCTCCCTTCCGTCCTGGGCCTCTCCTCTCTGCATCTCGATGCAGGAACTCCCCTCCTCGCGCCTGAAGACGGCTGGGAAAGCACTTGCCCGCGAGCGTCCCCGTCCAAAGCCGCATTCCCGGATCCGTCGTTTCGACGCTTGGTCGCGCGTTCAACGTGCTCGCGGGCCAGGGGAACAACCGCCCGCCCCGACTGAGGCGCCCCCTTCACGGCGTCGAACCCCTCACGCTTCAAAAACACCGAAGCACGGAAACTCCGATCGCGAGGACGGCGAAACGAGGTGAAGGGGGCTAGGCGCCGCACCCGTTTCGAGGGCAAAAGGCGTTGCACCCGTTTGCCGAGGCGTCGAGGCGCAGTCGCCGCTTCGGGCGCCGTCGGCCTTAAGCGCCGACAAATCTACGCGTTCTTCACCTTTTCCCAATCGGCCTCGAATTTTGCCAGGCCCTCGGCCGTCAGCGGATGCTTGACGCAATTCTTCAAGGCGCCGAAGGGCACCGTGGCGATGTCCGCGCCCATGAGCGCCGCGGCCGTGACGTGGTACGGGCTGCGTATGGAAGCCGCGATAATTTCACATTCGTGGCCGAAGTCGTAGTTGTGGATGCAACGAACGATCTCCTCAAGGCTCGCGACTCCGTCGGAGCCGATGTCATCGACCCGTCCGACAAACGGGCTGATGTACCGAGCGCCCGCCCGAGCCGCGAGAAGCGCCTGCGGGGCCGAGAAAACGAGCGTCATATTCACCGCGACGCCTTCTTCGGCTAGCGCCTTCGTCGCCGCCAGGCTCTCGGCGCCGATCGGCAGCTTGACGACGATGTTGGGAGCGAGTCCTGCCAGTCTCCTGCCTTCCTCGACCATTCCCTGCGTCGTCGTCGCCGTCGACTCCGCAGAAACGGGCAGACCCTCGCAAATCTCGCATATTTTCACCATGTGTTGCTCGAAGTCGGCCAGTTTTCCACCCGTCTTCGCGTACAGGCTGGGGTTGGTGGTCACGCCTGACAGAGCGCCCCAGCTCATCGCCTCCCGGATGTCGTTTAGGTCGGCGGTGTCTATAAAGAACTTCATTCGAGTTTCCTCGTCTTCCTCGGGCGTCGCTGCCCGATCGATGTCGCGAACGCACGGCCGTCGTGCATCGCGTGAGAATGGGACGCACCCGGGAAAAGTCCGAGCCGCCCCTCTATATTATGCGCCGGGTTTCGCACTGAAGGCCAAGCGGCCGTTGCCCTCGCGCACGAGCATCATGATGTTGGCGGAGCTTGCCCCGGCGGCATCCGCAGACCGTCGAAGGCCGCCGGGCGGCCGCATCACCAGACCTTGACGGTGCGCGAATAGACGACGTTCCCCGCCTCGTCCTTTCCGACGACGGTGATGGCCCGCGCAACGCGGCTGGGGCCGTCCTGGTCGTATTCCAAGTCGCAAGCGTATCGCGACACCCGGCCGCTGCGCTCAAGCTGTTCCACCTCCGCGTCGCACCTGGCCTTCTCCTTGGCGGCCTCGGGCGTCGCGTAGACGGCGTTCAACGGATCTTCAAGCCCTCCTCGCTGAGGAGGCACGAGCAGAACGCGGGCTAAAACACCCTGCTTCACCAACGACTCGGCCTCGTCAGGAGAATCGACTGTGGCAAAGTCCACGCTGGTTTTCTTTTTGCGGCTGAAGAGTCCCAAAATAAATGCCTTTCGTAAGATCATAGGAACATGCTCCATGTCTAGTTTACCGCCATCTGGAATGAGAACTCGAGGCACAACTCAGGTTTTGGGGCGAGCGAACGGGACGCAGACACGCCGCCTTCCGACCGCGAGAGGCACGAGCGCCGTCGGCCTGCGCCCCTTCTTTCACTCCCACTCGATCGTGCCCGGGGGCTTGGACGTGCAGTCGAGCACCACTCTGTTGACCTCGGGAACGGAATTCGTGATGCGTGTGGAGATGCGGGCCAGAACGTCGTAAGGAAGGCGCGTCCAATCGGCAGTCATCGCGTCCTCGGAGGAAACGGGTCGCAAAACGATCGGGTGTCCGTAGGTTCGCCCGTCTCCCTGGACGCCCACGGAGCGCACGTCGGCCAGCAAGACGACGGGGCACTGCCAGATTTTTTCGTCCAGCCCGGCGGCCGTCAGTTCATCGCGCACGATGAGGTCTGCGGCCCGCAACGTCTCCAAACGCTCACGCGTAACCTCTCCGACGATGCGGATTCCAAGCCCCGGCCCGGGGAAGGGCTGGCGCGCCACGATCTTTTCGGGCACGCCCAGCTCGCGGCCCACCGCGCGGACTTCGTCCTTGAACAGCGCACGAAGGGGCTCGATCAGTTCGAAGGCCATGTCCTCGGGAAGCCCTCCCACATTGTGGTGGCTCTTGATGTTTGCGGCCCCTTCCCCGCCGCCGGACTCGACGACGTCGGGATAGAGGGTCCCCTGGACGAGGAACTTGACCTCGCCTCCTTCGGCGCCGATATCGGCGATCAATCGGGCCTGGGCGGCCTCGAAGGAACGGATGAACTCGCGCCCGATGATCTTTCGCTTGGCCTCGGGATCGCTGACCCCGTTCAAGGCGTCCAAAAAACGCTGAGACTCGTCGACGGCAACGACGCGAATGCCCATTCCCTCCGCGTAATCGCGCTCAACCTGCTCGCGCTCCCCGGCGCGGAGCAGGCCGTGATCGATGAAAAAGCACGTGAGTTGATCGCCCACAGCGGCGTGGACGAGGGCTGCGGCCACGGACGAATCGACGCCTCCCGACAGCGCGCATATGACCTGGGCCCCGCCGACGCGCCGCCTTATCGCCTCGACCTGCTCGTCGACGATGTTGCCCGGCGTCCATACGGGCTTGAGCCCCGCGCCTTCGTAAAGGAAGTTCTCAAGGGCGGCCTGTCCGAAGGCCGAATGCCCCACCTCCGGGTGCCATTGCAGGCCGAACAGCTTGCGGTCGCGGTTCTCGAAGGCCGCGACGGGGGTTTGCGAGGTCGAGGCCGTGACCTCAAATCCTTCGGGAGCCGCCTGGACGGCGTCGCCGTGGCTCATCCACACGACCTGGTCGGCCGGGGTTCCGTCGAAAAGGCAGGAGCCTTCGGCCACACTCGCCTCGGTGTGCCCGTACTCGCGGGTCCCCGTCCGGCCCACCGTTCCCCCTAGGGCCTGCGCCATGGCCTGGAAGCCGTAGCAAATGCCGAGGACCGGCACCCCGGAGTCGAAAATCGCCGGATCGAGCGAAGGCGCCCCTTCCTCGTAAACGGACGAGGGGCCGCCCGAAAGGACGATCGCCGCAGGATCTTTGGCGAGCATGTCGGCCGCGCTGGCCGTGTGGGGAACGATTTCAGAATAGACGTTGGCTTCGCGCACTCGCCGCGCGATGAGCTGGGCATACTGCGCGCCAAAGTCGACGACGAGGACCGGACGTGGATTGCTAGTCACGCATCAAGGATAGCGTCGCCGCCGTTCGAGGGGTGCTTATTACCAGCAATCGAGAGTCTGGGCGGATTTCAACGCGACCTCCAATCCGTTCGCCGGATCGACGAACCCCAGCCGCGCGGCCAGGAGCTGCAAATTCCCGCCGTCGCGCACCTCCGGGTACAGCCAATCGCCCACGATCGGAATTCCGAGGTGGCTCATCGTGACGCGTATCTGATGCGTGCGGCCAGTTTTCGGCTCGATTTCGTACAGCCCCAGCCCTCGGCGCTCGTCGGCCAACCGCACCGTCGTAACCGCATTCGGCTGCCCGTCGACCACCAACGCCGTCAACGATCCGCGGGGTTTGGCGAGGGCCAACGCGACGGTCTGGGCCTCGACGAAACGGTCGTCGGCGGGGGCGACGGCCAGGTACGTTTTTCTCACCTCACGCCGCTCGAACAGCGTTTGATAGGGAGCGCGCCACCGCTTGCCCAGCGTCAGGAGCAGCACGCCCCGCGTGGCGGCGTCGAGCCTGTGCGCAGCGACGATCTCAGGATTGGCGAATTGGCGCCTCGCGGCGATGGTGACGGTCTGGGCCACGTGCTTGCCGCGGGGCATGGTCGCCATGCCGGCAGGTTTGTCGACGGCCACCCAACGATCGGTCCCGCCGACGACGTCGAGTTCGAGTGGCGCGTCGGGCTCGTCGGGGATCGGCCGAAAAACGAAGACGCTTGAACCGCGCTTGACGGATTGCTGCGGAGCCAGAGGGTTCGCGTCGGCGTCGACGACGTCTCCCGCCGAGAAGGCCAATGCGATGCTTTCCTCCGACAGGCGCGGAAACGCTCGGGCGACGGCCTCCCAAACGGCTCCTCCTTCGGCGCAAATCGCCGTGGGCCGCAAGCCGTCTCGGGTGGGCCCGTCCCCCGGGGCGCACCTCGTGCGCGCGGCGCTCCGAGCAGAAGCAGAGCCCGCCGCTTGGTCCATCACCTTTCCAGAGTAGCCCGAACTTGCATACACACGCGCCCCAATTGCGGTGAACTTTTCCGCCCTTCCGCAGAACGTGCTCAGCCTCACGGTCTAATGTCCGGCTCCGGCGGCGACGCACTCTGTCGATGTGGGACAATCGTCACGGAAAAGCACGCCGGCCAAAACACCGCCGGAACGGAAGGAATTGCATCGTGGCATACACCGTCTACTTTACAGCTGCGGAAACCAATTGCCCCACTCAAGAGGTGGCAAAGGAGTACCTCAAGGCGCTGGGCTCAGTTTACGACAGGGTCGGAGTCTTCCGATCCTTCACAAACGGCCCCATTGAAGAGGACGCGGCTTTCCTCGGCCTCCTTCAGTCCATCGGGCGGAGTGAGGACGCCGAACGGGCCTGGGGGACGACGCGCGCAAGCTACGTCGTCGACGAAGAAGACGCGATGAACGCGATCCTTCGTCGTTACAGCGACTACGCCAGAGACTTCGACGCGGTCCTCGTCGTAGGCCTCCTCGAGGGCGACCCGGTCCTTCCCGGCTCACTCGACCGCGCGGGCCGGGCGGCGGCCCACCTCGGCTGTTCGCTCGTCATGCTCGTTTCGGGCGACAAGCGCACGGGCAAACAGGTCGTCGCGGTCACGACGCTCGCCGCCGCGGAAGTCACGAAGGAGCACGCGCCAATTGCCGCCACGGTCGTGGTGGGCGCCTCCGACGAGGTTCGGCAAGCCTTGAGCGACTACAAAGACTCGCCGGTTGTCTTCATCCCGGACGCGGCCGATCCCAGGCTCACCCCCCAGGCTGCGGACATTCTCTTGGAAGGCATCGCCAAAGGCTCCGACGTCGTCACGCCGCTGAGCTTCACATTCGCCCTCGTCGAGAAAGCGCGCTCGAACAAGCAGCGAATCGTCCTGCCCGAGTCCGAGGACGACCGCATTCTCTACGCCGCGGCCGAATGCCTGGAACGCGAAATCGCAGACATCGTGATTCTGGGAGAGAAGGAGAAGGTCGATGCGCGCGCGGCGGAGCTCGGCCTCGACCTGGGCGGCGCAAGAATCGTCTCCACAAACGATCCGGAGCTGCTGGACAAGTACGCAACCGAATTTGCCCGCCTCCGCGCGAAGAAGGGCGTCTCCTACGAGCAGGCGCTCGAAACGGTCAAGGACGTCTCCTACTTCGGCACAATGATGGTGCACATGGACGACGCCGACGGAATGGTCTCGGGGGCCGCCCACACCACGGCCCACACGATTGTCCCCTCGTTCCAAATCATCAAGACGAAGCCGGGAACCTCGATCGTCTCTTCCGTTTTCCTCATGCTCATGGCCGACCGCGTCCACGCCTACGGCGACTGCGCGGTCAACACGAATCCGACC
>NZ_DBHHEV010000092.1:0-9169 GCF_057238965.1 Peptidiphaga sp. | reverse complement strand
GCGAATTGCGCGATCGCCATGACGAGGTCCTCGACCCGCGCCCGCGACCAGCGCGTGCGAGGGTCGGGCTCGATGAAGCTGAAGATCGTGGAGGCCATGATGTAGGTAGAGGGCCTCCATTCGGCGACGTCGGTGCTGCCGAATGCGCGCAGGTAACGCGGGGACTCGTAGGCCGGCCCTCCTAGGCCTATCTTCGCCACGAGGCCCATGATCGCGGCCCCGGCTGCCCGGCGCATGAGCTCGAAGCCGTCGGGGCCGGCCAGCGGGGGAACGAGGCGGTAGCCGAGGATCGCCGAGAGCTGGGCGTACACGCGGGCGCGGGCCAGCACGTATCGGTCTTCGGTCGCGGCGAGCTCGGCCGCGACGGCGTCGCGAATGCCGTCGTCGGCGATCCCCTGGTGACAGGCGACGAGGGCCGCGAACGTGTTCCACTCCGGGGAGGCGACGATCGAATCGTAGTCGGCGCCGATCGCCACGCGGAACATTTCGACGACGACGTTGCGCCGCCCCTGGGCCGTTCCCAGGTGCTCGATGCGGTCGAGAACGATCGCGCCTGCGGGCTCGGCGATGGCCGACTCTGTGACCGGAAGGGTGGTGCCGCTGGCGAGCTCGAGCAGCACCTCGCCGTAGAACTTGTGGAGTTTGGGCCAGCGCCGATACGCCGAATCGCGCGGAACCCCGGCCTCCTGGACGATCTGTTCGAAGGCGAGGTCGTCCAGCTCCGCGGAAATGCCCTGTTGGTGAACCAGCGAAACGGCGACGTCGAGCATCTTGCGCTCTGTCTCTCTGTCGTTGATTCGCGTGGTGGGCATGGCAAAAGTTTAACAAGGGCGATGCGGCGGCAGAGGCGGCCAAAACGACGTGGACGGCATCCGAACGCAAGCTGATACAGTAGTGTTTTCAATCGACGTGCAGCGCGAATTCCGGCGGTTTTCAGCCGATAGAGCCGCGGCGCTTTTCGCGAACGATTCCAATTGACGCGGGCGAAATAGACTCGCCGGGCGACACTTATGGGCGCCGACGGGTAAAGATGCCCATCCTGCTAGAGTACTGGGCCGAAGCCTAGAGCATTAGGCCCAAACCGAGGGATCCTACGGCCAGCAGAGGGAACGCGCCCTGCTTGACGGCGGCGGCCCTGTGCGGCGCGGAGGCGATAAAAAGGACGGCCGCGGCGGCCAGCATCGAAGCGGCGCCCGCGAAGACCAGCGTCAGCCCGACGGCGCTCGATCCGGCGGCCTGCGCGGCGATTCCGACGATCACTAGCAGTGCCAGGAACAGGTTGTAGACGCCCTGGTTGAAGGCCATGAACTTCGTCGTCCTCGCCTCCTCGACGGAGCCTGTGCCGAATGTGGCCCGCGCCCGCTCGCTCTCCCAGGCAATCGACTCGAGATAGAAAATATAAATATGAATGAGCGCGGCGACGGCGGCGAAAATGAGTCCTGCGACGATCATGGGGCGCCTCCTTGAGTTGACGTTCGGTGAGTTTGACGATTGGCGGCTTGATTGTTGGAGAAGTTGGGCAGCCGACGAGCACCGGCAGACAACCGGCGAGCGCAAAGCCCGACGGCCCGAGAAGCGCCCGCTCGGCCTGATTTCACGGGCGCAAACGGGCGCTTTCACGCAGGGGCGTGCCCTCATAACTGTCGCGCCGCAACGGCTACTGCGGCCGACGCTGTTGCGAGCGCCGCGGCTTCCGCCGGCTCGGGGTGAAGACGGCCTTTTTTACAAACCAGTCGAAGGCCCTTGTGGGCAGCACCGCATGGGCTGCGACCAGAGGCTTGGCGCCGAAGCCGATGAGGTAGCGGGGCCGGGGCCGTTTCGCGTTGACGGCCCGCGAAATCGCTCGCACCACGACGTCGGGGTCGGACATCATCTTGCCCGAATACTGGCGGCGCATGCCTTCCGCAGCCTTGGACGCCGTTTGCTCATACGCCCCGCCCTTCGAGGACTCGGCGAGGTGGTCGGCGGCGATGTTCCCCCATTCGGTTTTGATTCCGCCGGGTTCGATGAGCACGACGTCAATGCCGAACTCGGCTGCCTCCATGCGCAACGCGTCAGAAAGGGCCTCCACCGCGTACTTTGTGGCGTGGTACCAGCCTCCCATGAAGGTGACGAGCCGCCCGCCCATGCTCGAGACGTTGACGATCGTGCCCGATCGCCGCTCGCGCATCTGGGGCATGACGGCCTTCGTCAGAGCGGCGAGGCCGAAGACGTTGACGTCGAACTGGCGGCGCGCTTCGTCGATCTCGACGTCTTCGATCGTTCCGAAGGATCCGTAGCCCGCGTTGTTCACCAGCACGTCGATGCGTCCGCGTTCGGCGACGACCCGCCCGACGGCGTCCTTGCACGCCTCCTCGTCGGTGACGTCAAGCTCGATGGTGTGCACGCCGTATTCGGTGAGCGGCGCCATCCTTTCGACGCGCCTGGCTGCGCCGTAGACGGAATGGCCCTGCAAGGCCAGCTCTTTCGCTGCCTCGAACCCCATGCCGCTGCTTGCGCCGGTGATGAGGATTGCCTTCTTGTCTACGGCTTTGACCGTAGAGGGTTTCTTCGCCATCGTCTTCCTTTCATGTAGTTTGATTGTTTGGATCATTGCCGGATACTTTTGATCCGGTTTCTCGACGCGTTCACGCTCGGAACATCTGAAAGCTGCGTTTCAGCCATTTGGGAGGCTTCCGATGTTTTCTGAGGCTTTCGATCCTTCTTGCTGGGGGACGCGTCGTCGTCCCGGGGCGGAAAGTCGACGCAAGATGCTGTGGTACGCTACTTCAAGACAAAAGTGTATCGATTTGCGGCGCAACGTACTCATTGTTCCGCTATGGGCGATCCGGGGGATATGCGCCCGGTTGACAAGAGTTTCCGCTCTCAGAAGTGCGTCTTTGAAGCAGAGGGCACGCTGCTTGAAGCAGTGTGGGCGCCCGACGCCGCGGACGACGCGTCCGAGTCCGGCGGGCAGCTCGTCGGAATCCGGCAAACGCGTCGAAGACAAACGTGTGATAGGCGTAGAGCGACCCGCAACCGGAGCAGGGAGCCGGTGCGGCGAAACGGACAAACCAGCAAGGAGGCCACAGCCACATGGACGACAATCGCGAAGGGCGCATGGGAGTCGGCAAGCCGCTTCTTTTGGCCGTCGACGCGGGATTGCTGCTGTATTGGACGGCCGTCTTCCTCGACCTCATACCCGAGGAGCAGCGCTTCAGAGACTACTCCAACCCGATCATGCAGGCGTGGAACTGGTCGTTCTTCCCGCTCGACCTTTCGGCGGCGCTTCTGGGATTTCTCGGCGTGTATCTCGTGCGCAAGGGCCGTGCGGCGGGCGAGCTGGTTGTGACCGTCGGCCTGACGCTCACCTTCTGCGCCGGATTCATGGCCCTCTCGTTCTGGTCGTACTACGGCGACTTCAACCTCTGGTGGTGGCTTCCAAACGCTGCGCTCGTCCTCGCCCCCGTCGTCGGCTTTCTGGAAATGTCGATCGGCAAGGTCTGCGGCAGGAAAGCCTAGCGAGCCATGCCGTCAGCCTCTTCCAGCTTTGCGGCTTTCTCAGGTTTCTCACGGGCCTCGCGCTCGTGGTTCCTCTCCGCCTTTCCGAGCGGGCCTACCTCCGTTCAGGAGCGCGCATGGGCGGCGATAGGCAGAGGGGAGAACGCCCTCGTCGTCGCGCCCACCGGCTCGGGAAAGACGCTCGCCGCCTTCTTCAGCGCGATCGACCGGCTCATGCGCCGCTCGGCCGAAGACCGCGAGGCCAAGGGCGTGCGCGTCCTCTACGTCTCGCCGCTCAAGGCTTTGGCGGCCGACGTCGAACGCAATCTGCGGCGGCCGCTGGCCGGCGTCGAACGCGCTGCGCGGGGCCTTCGAGAGTTCGGCGAGCTCGACGATCGCGGGAAGGGCGCAGAACTTGCGCGTGAACTCGGCGTCGCCGAAGGGACTGGGCTCGTCCGGGAGCCCGGCGAACCTGGAGAGTCTGGAGGCGAATTCGGCGTCGGCTCATCCGCCGTCCCCGCAAGTGGAAAAGCCCGAACGAATCCGGTCGGCGAAACGCGGGCAATAGACGCGGCCTTTGAAGGGCCGCGGACGACCGTGGGCATGCGGACCGGCGACACGCCCGCGAAGGAGAGGCGTCGCCTCCGCGTCAATCCGCCCGACATCCTCATCACGACGCCCGAATCCCTCTACCTCATGCTCACGAGCGAGGCGAGAAAGACGCTTGGCGCCGTCTCGACGGTCATCGTCGACGAGATCCATTCCCTTGCGGGAAGCAAGCGAGGAACCCACCTGGCGCTGTCCCTCGAGCGCCTCGACGGGCTGCTGGAAAAGCCCGCCCAGCGAATCGGCTTGTCCGCCACCGTTTCGCCGGCCCGGACCGTGGCCGACTTCCTCGGAGGATCGCGTCCCGTCACGATCGTCGAAGCCGAGTCAGCCGCGAATCCCGACGTCGCGGTCAGCGTGCCCGTCGCCGACATGGCCGCCATTCCACCCGCCTCCGTCGCCGGGCAAATGGTCGTTTCGATGTGGCCGCACATCGAGCGGGCCATTCTCGACCACGTTCTTCAGCACCGGACGACGGTGGTTTTCGTCAACTCGCGGGGAGCATGCGAAAGGCTGACGGCGCACCTGAACGAGGAGTACACGAATCGCTTCGGTGGAGCGGAAGGATCCGAAGCCGCAGCCGACGGATTCGCCGGGTCTGCGGCCGCTGTCGGATCGGTCGAATCCGTCGAGGCTCACCGGCAAACGCGGGGCCGTCCGGGCGTGGGCCGAAAGGGCTTGCCAGCCGGGGCAGGGGCGTGCCGGCAGTCATGGGGGAGCGGAGACTCGAACTATTCGACGCCGCCCCCGGAGCCGACCGTCATCGCCAAGGCCCACCACGGGTCGGTCTCCAAGGAGCAGAGGCTGGCCGTCGAGAACGAGCTGAAATCGGGCAGCCTGCGCTGCGTGGTGGCGACGGCGTCGCTCGAGCTCGGCATCGACATGGGCTCCATCGACCTCGTCCTCCAGGTCGCGCCCCCTCCTTCGGTGGCAAGCGGCCTTCAGCGCATCGGCCGGGCCAATCACGCCGTCGGCGGGCGGCCGCGCGGAGCGATCTACCCGGTGGAGCGGACGCATCTCGTCGACGCCACCGTCGCGGCCGAGGGCATGCGGACCGGAGCGATCGAGGAGACCGAGCTTGTCGCGAACGCGCTGGACGTGCTTGCCCAGCAAACCGTTGCCGCCGTGAGCGTCGAGGAGACGCATGCCGACCGCTGGTTCGAGACGGTGCGCCGCGCCGCCCCCTACGCCGCTTTGCCGAGGGAGTCCTTTGACTCCGTCCTCGAGCTGCTGTCCGGCGCCTACTCCTGCGCCGACCTCGCCGACTTCTCGCCCCGAATCGTGTGGGACCGCGAGGCGGGCGTTCTGCGCGCCCGTCCCGGAGCGCAGCGGCTCGCCGTCTCCTTTTCCGGCACGATTCCCGACCGAGGCATGTTCCCCGTGGTCCTTCCCGAGGGCGCCGAGGAAGCGGGGCGGCGCCGCGTCGGCGAGCTCGACGAGGAGATGGTCTACGAGAGCAGGGTCGGCGACGTCGTCACCCTGGGCACGTCAAGCTGGCAGATTCGCGAGATTGCGAACGACCGCGTCGTCGTCGACCACGTCAGCGGGCGAAGTTCGCGCCTGCCCTTTTGGCGGGGCGAAGGGCCTGGACGGCCGGCCTCCGCGGGAGCGGCAAAGGGGGCATTCCTCCGCGAGGCCGAGGCGAGCCTGAAATTCGCGTCGGGCCCGGAGGCCGCAGGAGGCCCGCGCCCCGCCGCCAATCCCGAACCTTCGGCGGGCGTGCGAAGCGAGCCTCTCGTTTCGGCGTCGTTCCTCTCCAGGCTCGAAAGCGCCGGGCTCGACGAGAGCGCGCGGGAGAACCTCGTTTCGCTCCTCCTCGAACAGAAAGCTGCGACCGGCGCGATCCCGAGCGACGAGACCCTTGTGCTCGAACGGTGCAAGGACGAAAACGGCAGCTGGCGCTTCGTCTTGCACAGCCCGATGGGCAGGCGAGTGCACGAGCCGTGGGCCATGGCGATACGTGAGCGCATACGCCGCGTTGCGAAGATTGAACCGCAGACGTTCGCGAGCGACGACGGCATCGCGTTCCAGTTGCCCGCAACGGCCGGCAGGCCTCCCGGCGCCGAGCTTGTGGTTTTCGACGCCGAAGAACTGCGCCGCCTCGTCACGAGCCAAGTCGGCGGCACCGCCCTTTTCGCCGCACGCTTCCGGGAATGCGCGGCCCGGGCTCTGCTGACGCCGTCGTCCCGCCCCGGGCGCAGGACGCCGCTGTGGCTCCAGCGGCTCAGAGCCGGCCAGCTCCTGGAGGCGTCGCGGCAGTTCCGCAACTTTCCCGTGTCCGTCGAGGCCGCGAGGGAATGCCTCCAGGACGTCTACGACCTTCCCGCGCTCGCCGGCCTCATGGAGCGCATCGAAGCCCGATCCGTTCGCATCGTCGAGGCGGAGACGGCGTCGCCTTCGCCCTTCGCGCGCCCGCTGCTTTTTGGGTACACCGGCGCGTTCCTCTACCAGGAGGACCTTCCGCGCGCCGAGCGGAGGGCACATCTGCTCTCGCTCGACCCAGAGGCCATCGCCTCCCTCGTCGGAGACGGAGGCGTCGGGCAGGTCCTCGACGAAAGCGTTCTCGCCGAAGTCGAGGCCGAACTGCAGCGGCTGGCGCCTGGCCGGCGGGTCTGGCGCGACGCCGAGGCCGTCGCCGACCTTCTCCGCAGGCTCGGGCCGTTGACCATCGAAGGGGTCGCCGCCCGCAGCGTCGGCGCCTACGGCGATGCGCCGTCCGAGCGAGAGGAAGGGGACAGCGCCGTACGAGCCGCACGAGAGGACGCGGCCGACTCCTCGCAGGCCGACGTAGAGCGGCCTCGACAGGACGGTGAAAGCCGTTTCCTGCGAGTCGGCGAAGGCTCTGCGCGGGAGGGCCAAGAGGAGGCCGCGGCCCGCTCTGAACGGGAGGCGGTTCTCGACTTGCTCGAAGAGCTCGCGCAATCGCGCAGGGCTGTGGCCGTGCGCCTCGGAGGGCGCGAATGCTGGGCGAGCGCCGAGGATGCGCCCGCGCTCAGGCTTGCCCTCGGCGTCGACGTCCCCGAATGGGCCGCCGAGCCAGGCGGCTCCCCGCGGACCTCGGCGGTTTCGCGCTCTCCACTGGAGGACCTGCTCCTTCGCTGCGCGCGCACCCGAGCCCGCATCACAGCGGCGGACGCGGCGACAGAGTTTGGAATCGGACGCGCAACCGCCGCCGAAGCCCTCGAATCGCTCGCCGAAAGCGGCTCGCTCATGCGAATAGACGACGCGCACTGGATGGAGGCCTCCGTTTTCGCGCGAGTGCGCAACAGGTCGCTCGCCCGAGCCCGGGCAGCGATCGAACCGGTCCGCCCCGCCGCCTTACACAGGCTGGTCCTCGAACGGGCGGGGATCGACCTCCCCGAACGGGGGATCGACGCCTTGGCCGAGGCGATCTCGCTGATGGAAGGCGTGTGGCTTCCGGCGTCGCTGTGGGAGTCCGTCGTCTTCCCCGCGCGCGTCGCGGATTACAGCCCGGGCATGCTCGACGAGCTCATTTTGTCCGGCGACGTTCTGTGGCAGGCGCGGTCAAGCGGAGAATCTGGGCGGGCGAGCAGTGAAACGTCCCGAACGGGCAAAGAATCTGGACGGTTGGCCAACGACGCGTCCCAAACGGGCGGAGAGCCCGCGAAAACGGACGGAGCGCCGGTCGGCGAGGTCGCCTTCTTCCCCACGGATTCGCCGCTGGCCCCGGCTGCGGGCGCGGCCGTTTCGGCCGGCGACGTCGGCTGGGAGGATCTATGGAGGCTCGCGCGCGAGGGGGCCGCGACGGCCCTTTCCTTCGAACCGGTGCGCGCCTGCCTCCAGCCGCGCGCCGCCGCCCCAAAGAAACGGCGGGTGACGAGCCGGCGCTCGCGCCGTTACACCGCTTTCGCCGCCGCCCGGGCCCTCAGCGCCGAGGCGCCGGGCATTGCCTCGGGCGGCACGGCGCAGGGAAGGCAAGCGGACAACGCCCGGCCGTGGCAGTCCTCGCCGGGGAGGGGCGCCGCGGCAGGGGCGGAGCGGCTGGAGGCCGCGATGGCGCAAACGACGTGGCGCCGCCTGAGGCCGCCCCGGGTTTCCGCCGAGGAGGCCGCGGTGGCAATGGTCGAGTCGTTGCTCGACCGCTACGGCGTGGTCTCCCGAGACATCGCCCTTGCGGCGGGCGTCCCCGGCGGAATGGCAAGCCTGACGCCTGTTCTGCGGCGAATGGAAGACGCCGGCGCCGTCCTGCGGGGAACCTTCGTCCGCGGGCTCGGCCCCGTCCAATACGCCGAAAGGGGGACTCTCGACGCGCTGCGTTCGTTCGCGGAGCCCCCGGGCGATGCCGACGTCCGCGCGGCGGGGGAGGGCGACAGCGAACCCGCGGCCGCAGTGCTCGATCTCAGGGACCCGGCCTGCCTCGTGGGGCGCGGCGTTCCCTGGCCCGACCCGGCGCTGCCTTCGCAGATCGGGGAGCGGCTCGCCGCGGCCCCTCCCGTCGGCTTGCCGGACCCTTCGCGCAGGCCGGGAGCGGCGGTCGTCCTCGTCGACGGGGAGCCGGCGCTCTACGCGCCGGAGAACATGAAGGCACTGCTCTGTTACACGCCGGAGACCGCCGCGTTCCGTTCGGCGCTGCGCGCCCTGACCGAGTTCCTCAGGCGCGCGGGGGCGCGGGACCCGGGCGTCGCCGCGAGGAAGCGGACGGTGGTCGAGTCGGTCAACGGCGTCTCCGCGCTGGAGCGCGCCATGGGCGACGCCCTGGCAGAGGCCGGCTTGGCCCGCGATCCCAGGGGGATGAGGTTCGTCGTCGGCCCGTGACACTCGCGTCTTCGACGGCCCTGACGGGGGCTCGCACAACTGGGCGAACGCGTGCATGCCGTTCGCCTCTTCGGCGCCCGAGACGGGGGACTGGGGCGCACTGCGCGAGGCCTTGCGGTACTCGCTTCTTCGGCGCCCGCGATGGGCGCCTCTGCCGCTGGAGGAAGGCGCTCGGCCTAACACTAGGCCTAGGAAGAACTCACACGAAAAAGCCCGGCGAGAGATTCCCGCCGGGCTTCGATCAGTCGGGCTAGCGGGATTTGAACCCACGACCCCTTGACCCCCAGTCAAGTGCGCTACCAAACTG
>NZ_DBHHEV010000091.1:0-9608 GCF_057238965.1 Peptidiphaga sp. | reverse complement strand
GACGAAGACGACAACAAGAAAGCAGTATCCAACCTCTGGAGGCGTCGGTGAAAGAGGATGGGTACAGAGTCCCTAGAGGGGCGCAATCCCTGCCGTGACGCTGTTTTTCTTGACGCGAGCACGGCGGCGGGGAGAAGTGAGACGACCATCCCCTTCTTTTAACCCTCCGGTAGCGTTAAGATATAGCTGTTCACCCCGACACAATCATGACTTTCGGGAGATACATATAGTGTTTGAAGATTTCTCCGGTGCCGATTCGGCACGGCGTCACCTCGACGCGCAGATAGCGGCAGCCGAGGCGAAGCTCCAGCGTGCCAAAGAACTCGAAACGAAGGTGCAGAACCTCAAGGGACGCGCCTCCAGCCGTCGCGGCGAAGTCAGCGTCACGGTCGACAGCTCGGGAGGTCTGAGCGACCTCAAGCTCACCGACGCCGCCACAGCCTTGACGGCTTCGGACCTTGCCGGCCTCATCCTCGAGACCTTCCACAAGGCCCACCGCAAAGTCACCGAGAGCTACGTGGACATGGTCAACGACGAATTCGGCAAAGACTCGCCCACCGCCAGAGCCGCAGCGGACGAAGCGTGGGGACGCGTCACAACCGACGTCGACGACGAAGACGACAACAAGAAAGCAGTATCCAACCTCTGGAGGCGTCGGTGAAAGACGGAATGCAAGTAGATCCCTCCGCGCTAAGCGGGCATGCGGCAAAGATAGCGGAAATCAGCACAAGCGTGGGCGGCTCGACCTCCGCCCTGACATCCACGAGTCTGACGGGGCAGGCCTTCGGCGATCTGTGCTCGTTCCTCGTTTCGCCTTTTGAGTCGGCGAAAAAAGAGGCGGACGCGGTCATCACGGCGTCGGCGGCCGCCATCGATTTGACAGTGTCCGACCTGCGCACGACGGCAAGTTCCTACGAGACCGCGGATTCGGAATCCACGCGCGACTTCCGCAAGCTGGGAGAGATCCTGGGAGGCACGAATGTCTAAAGATGCAAACAACGATTCCCCCACTCCGTTCTCAGGGCTGGGCCTCGTCCAGGAAGGGCAGGCACTGGCCGAGCGCATCGAGGGCCAATCCTGGGTCAGCCCTTCGCTCAACAGCCTGAGCCCCGGCGGAGGCTCCGGATCCTTCTCGATGAAGCCGGTCGAATTGCTTTCCTCGCTCGGCGCCTCGTGGCTTCTGGACCACCTGTCGCCGCTCAAAGACTGGCTCGACCAACTCGCCAGCGACCCGACGCAGACGGAGAACTTCGCCCAGGCGTGGAGCTCAGTGGCGGACTCGCTCCAGAGCAACGCCGACGACCTGCTGCGTTCCATCCACGCGGACGTCTCCCCCTTGGACGGAACGACGGTCTCGACTTACTCTGATCTTCAGAGCGACGTCGCAAAGCACGTCGACTTGGCGGGAACCTGCTCGCACGCACTGTCGACCGGACTCACCGTGGCTTCAAACCTCGTCGTGACGGTCCACAACACGATTAGCGAAGCCATCGGCGAGATCGTTTCCAGCGTGGTGGACCGTTCCGGAGAATTCGCGGTCTCACTTCAAGCGACAATGCCCAAGGTCATCACCGAGGTCTCGTCTCTCTCGCTTGAATGGGCGAACAAGATGCGTCGAAATCTTGACGATCTGCTCAATTCCACGCAAGAGCTCGCAAAAATGACGAAGGAGACCGAGGACCTCTTCAAGCGTCTGCACACCGCGATGGCAAGCGTAAACGGAGGGAACAACAACGACCCCAACTCGGATTCGTCGCCGCATTCCTCTGACCGCGTGACTATCGGCGAGTCTGCCGAGCAAGAGAACGCGCCCGCCGCCGAGGAGGCCAGCGCCTCCGAAGGCGCAGCGGAAAGCGGATCCGGAGGCCTCGGAGGAGGCAACAGCATGCGGGAAGGCATCGAGTCCGCAAGGCAGAGCCTAGGGAGCATCGACCGCGAGGCCGGACCCGACGCCGAAACGGACAGAGCCGCCCTCGATCCCGACGAAGACGGCGGCAGACCCTTCGTCCCCAAGGGGAAGCACAGTCTCTGACGTCGTTGGACGCGGCCGTTCGCCAATGAGTCGCGTCCAGCGGCGCCGGCGGAGCACCTGCCCGCAGGCGCTTCCCGGCCGCGCAGGCGCTTCGCCGGCTCGGCTGGAGCAGCGTCGGCGCCGTTGCCAGCCCACTTTTTCTAGAGGGCCTTTTCTAAGGGGCCGTTGCGCCGGAGCTATCATTCAGAGGAGCACGGAAGGAGAACCGCATGAGCGAAGAGGAACACGATCAAGACGGGCAAGGCCAGGGCGGGCAGGATCAAAGCAAACAGGAGTTCGGGAAGGCGGCGCACAATCGGATCGACTTCGTCGAGTTCCCCGCGCCGAACCGCGAGGCCCTGCGCCAAGCCCAGGAATTCTATACCCGCACCTTTGGATGGAGATACCAGAAATGGGGCGAGGACTACATCGACACCGCGGACAGCGGCGTCGGCAGCGGCCTTGCTTCCGACGAGCCGACGTCAGCGCCCCTCGCCGTCGTCTACGTCGTTGACCTGGAACACATGCGGGAGGAAGTCGAGCGAAACGGCGGCGTCATTGTTCGGGACATCTTCAGTTTCCCCGGGGGCAGGAGATTCCATTTCAAAGACCCCGCGGGAAACGAGCTGGCGGCTTGGTCGGAGTAGCCTTGACCGGAACAAGCGCCGACGGGCACGCAAGGGTCAGCCTAGGCCGGAGTGAGAAGGCTCGGCACAGGCCCGCCCGAAGGCCCAGGTCTCGGCTCGCCCGAAGGCGCCGGTCTGGCTGGCCCAAAAGTGCGGTCTGGGAGGGCTCAAAAGCGCCGTCTGGGCTGATCCGAGAGTTCGACGTAGGCGATTCTGGGCGCCGGGTTGGCGCGAGAGGACCGCAAACCACACGGGCGATGCCCCAAGGGCGGCGCGAGTTTGCCATTCGGTTCGAAAGGACAACGGCCGCCCAGTTCGGAAGGACAGCTGCCGTTCGGTTCAAATGGACAGCGGCCGTCCAGTTGGGGAGGGCCGCGCGACTCGTTAGGGAAAGCTCCACGCGAGGCCGAATGACGCTCGTCCGCATAGCGTGAAACGGCAGAAGATCGCGAATATGCACAATTTTTTAAATTATCTTGCATCTAGTTTTACCTATTGAAAACACCTAGCTTCCAGCCGTATATAGAACTACTATCGTGCCATAGCTAAACATTTTCAGAGGCTGAGAGTGAAAGGCTTCGCATGGATACACCGCATAAGCAGAGTCAGGACGGGGAGGGCGCGGTCGAGGCCCTCGTCGCACGTTTCGATCTGCTCCTGGGAAAGCTCGACTCGATATCTTCGAGCATGGCCCGCATTGAGAACGCCGTTGTGCCGGAGCCCCCTCTCGTCGGCGTCGGGCCGGCCAGGGCGCAGGACGACGCGGCATCCGACCGGGCGTCGCTTGAGGCGGCGCCCCACGAAACCACCGCGGCCTTCGAAGAGACGGAAGACCGCGCGGGTCCGAAGGAGGACCCGGGCAGGCCGGGCGACACGAGACGGCCCGACGGCGCAAGCCGACCGAGCGACGTCGACCGGGCGGGCGGCGGCGATCGGACGGGCGGCCGCACTTCCGCGGACGCTAAGATCGGCGAGCTTCCCTTCCCCGAATCGACGGCCTACGTGGCGGTCCCAACAAGCCATGCGAGACCGGACGCGATCACGGCTCGCTACGTCGTGGAGACTCCTCACGATCCGCACCTCGAAGGCTCCGCGGCGTCCGCCGCTTCTGCGGCATCGGCGTCAGCCGCATCCGACTCCGCCGTTTCCGCGGCGTCCGCCAACGAGAGCGGCGATTTCCCAGACAATGCGCCCAACGTTCAATTCGCGGGCGACGAGCCGATCGACCTTCAAGTCGCGGGCGACGAGCTGATCGATGCCGGCCAAACGGGCGAAGGCCACGTCGAGCCGGCCGAAGGCGAAGTCGCCGGGTGGGGCGTCGGCGGCCCATTCGACAAGTGGGCGAACTATCGCCACGAGACTGCGAACGAGGCGGCAGCGCCTCCTCTCGGGAACGAGGGGCAGACATTCGAAGCCCAGCCCGCCAGGCCAAACGAGAGGCCGACGTTCGAAGCCCAGCCGGCCAAACAATCCCTGTGGAAGCGGATCGGCGGGGAAAAGCAACTGGGCCGCTACCTTCTGTCCCTCGCGGCCTCGCTCCTCATCCTTATGGCGGCGGCGAGCCTCGTCGCCTTGTTGTGGAACGCGGTTCCGCACTACGTGAAGATTCTCATCATCGGCGTCGTCGCTGCGGCGCTCACCGGCGTCGGCACCCGGCTGTCCCTGCGCCCGGGAGGCAACAAGGTTGCCGCCGCGACGGTCATGGGAACGGGCGGCGGCCTCGGATTCGTGGCGATCATCGGCGGCGTGCTGCTTGGCGGCACGATCCCACCCGGGGCGGCCATACTTCTGCTGACCGCGTGGTCCGTGGTTCTCATTCTTCTAGCGGGCAAAGCGCGCACGTTCTTCGCTGCGCTCATCGTCGGTGCGGGCGGAATAGTGACGGTCATCCTGGCCAGGACATTCGCCTACGACAACCTCGCTCAGGCCCCGAAGGCCACTTGGGCGATCTTCCTCTACGTCGCAAGCCTCACGCTCGTATGCGGTTTCGTCGCGCGCAAAGAGGCCTCCTACAAGCTTCGTACCGCCTACGCGGCCATCGCCCTCGCCGTCACGGCGGCGGGGCTTGCAGCCACCCCCTACGTCGTCGCCGCGACCGTTTCGCCCGTCTCCTCCTCGGCCGCGCTTCTGGCCACGCTGGCTTGGACCCTGGGCGTGTACGCCATGGTCGCCCACTGGGCGATCGCCGCGTGGCCTGTGTACTCGGACGCGCTGTGCGGCGGGTGGTTCGCCGGCTGCCTCGCGGCCGTGCAAGTCTTCTCAGCCATGCGCAACGCGCCCCTTCCGATCGGCGCCGACGAGCCGTGGGCGCTCCTCGCCTTGCTCGGCGCCGTCCTCGCCGCAACCCTCGCCGTCTCCGTCCTTCCCCTGAACGCGCGATCGAGCGCGTACGCGGGCCTGAGCGCAAGCGCAACCGCGGTCACTTTGGGCGTCGTCGACCTTTTCAACGCCCGCTGGAGCTCGCCCGCAAGGGACGTGCACCCCGCTCTTCAGCTCATCGTGGTCGGGGCCGTGGCGCTGAGCGCCGTTCCCACCGTCAGACGCCGTTCCGCAGAGCACGCTGTGATCATGCCCGCGACTTTGCTTCTCTTCGAGATCCAGCAGCCCGGCGGGACGGCGCGCGAGGTCTTTTCGCTCCTCGCAGCTGCAATCACCGTAGGCGTCGTGCTCGTCGTCAGCCGCCGCGCCTCAAACCGCCCGGTCCTCATCGCCTCGAGCTGGGCGCTCGCAGTCGCCGTCGTCGGCGCCGTGCCCGTGCATCTGCTGCGCCTGGCGTCCGCCGCCGGATTGCAGGACGAATGGCGGCTGGTCCTCCACATTGCGCTGGTCAACCTGGCCGTCGCCCTTCTCATCTACGCGGGCCTGCCGACGAGCAAGTTCACGCCCACGGAGCTTCTCTGCGGAAAAGGCCGGGGCGAACGCCCGCCCTTCACTCGCGTGGTCATGATGCAGACCATCGACCGGGGCAATCCGAAGATCGTCGTCAAACCCACCACGGTGGTGCTCCTGGCTCCGGTGGGCATCTGCTTCGGCGTGCTCTGCTACGAGTGCCTCGCCGTCCTCCTCGTCCGCGACGCAGCGAGCCCTCCGGCGAAGGCCGCCTTCCTCGCCACGCTCCTGGCGTTGAACATGGCGCTGACCTGGATGGCGTGGCCCGCGGCGGAGAACGTCGCCGGGTCGGCCGTCGTCGCCGCGAACACGACCATCGGCGTCGTCGGCGGCTTCTTCCTCTTCGGCGGGGTTTCCGGCGGGTCCTCCGTCTTCGGGACGATCGCCTTCCTGACCGCGGGAACCGTGTGCGTGCTCATCGGCTTCATTGCGCGCGGCAAGGCCCTTCGAATCTACGGGCTCGGGCTGATCATGGTCATGGTCTTGCGATTCGCGATCGTGGACATGGCCGGCCAGAACTCGCTTGTGCGGATCGTCTCGCTCCTCCTGGCGGGCCTTGTGTGCTTCGGCCTTTCACTCGCCTACGCCCGCTTCAGCTCCATCTTCGACGGCGGCGACGAGGGCGACGGGAAAGCGGACGGCGGCAAGCAAGCGCACGGCGGCGATCAGTCCGGCGGCTCCGCGAACGCGTATGGCTACGGCCCGTCCGCCGACGCCGCGGCCCCTGCGCCTCGCTGACCGGAAGCCGGGGAAAGCTTGTCTGCAGCGTCGAGATCGGGTGAAGCGGCCGTTCCTGCGATTGCCGCTCACACCTGCGACTGCAGGAAGGCGCGCACATCCTCCGCGGCGACGGGCCGAGCATAGGATCCGCCGTCGTGTACGACAAGGCGCCCGACGCCGTCTTGGAAGACGAAGCGGATGGCGCCGGCTTTGCCCTTCTTGTCGTGCGCCATGGCCTCCATGATCCGATCGACCGACACTTCCTCGGGAATCTTCGTGGGAAGGCCTATCGCGCTCAGGAGCGCCTCGATCCTAGCCACGTCGGAGGGGCTGCAGTATCCCAGGCGCTCGCCGAGGCGGGACTGAAGGGCCAGGCCGATCGCCACGCACTCGCCGTGATTGAGGGTGTACCCGGCGGCGGTCTCCAGCGCCCGGCCGATCGTGTGGCCGAGGTTCAATCCCATGCGCCTGTTGCCCTCGTGGACGTCCGAGGTCACGAAATCCCGCTTGATCTCGCAGTTGCGCCTTGCTGTGAGCTCCGCCAGGGCGTCGTCGCGGACGAACTCGGCGGGGCTGAGCCCCCGTTCGACAAACGCGTCCTCGAGGGCCTCGAAGAAGCCCGCGTCGGCTATGCAGGCGTGCTTGACGGTCTCTCCGAGCCCCTCGCGAATCTGCCGATCGGACAGCGTGAGCCACCTGTCGAGGTCGATGAACACTGCGGCCGGCTGGTGGAATGCGCCGATGAGATTGGTGGCCGCTGGGGTGTCGACCGCCGTCTTTCCTCCGATCGCGGCGTCCGCCGCCCCCAACAGCGTCGTCGTCAGGCTGACGTAAGGGACCCCGCGAGTGAACGTCGCAGCCACGAAGCCGGCGAGGTCGGTGACGACGCCGCCCCCGAGGGCGACGATCACGGTGTCGCGCCCGAATCCTCTGGCGATGAGCTCGTCCTCGACGCGTTCCTTGACCTCGCGGGTTTTCGAGGCTTCCCCGGCGGGGAAGACGACGAGGTCCGCGGGCCTCGAGCCGAATGAGGAGAGCAAACTCTTGGCGGCCAGGGAGGCGACGTTCGAGTCGGTGATCACCGCCGCCCTCCGGTCGGGGTGCTTGTCCGCGAGGAATTCCGCCACGCTCCCCTCGAGGCCCCGTCCGACGACGACGGGATACGACTCATCGACCAAACGGACCAACTCAACGCGAAACTCCGTGTTCTCCATGAACACAAGTCTACGTCGGGCGTTTGCGCAGCAAGCCATTTCGGCCCCGCCCTTGCTTTTACGCCCGGCAGAGCCAAAAAGTGGCCCGTGACACTTGTCATCGGCAGTTCGTGACTGCCGATGGTTTCGCGGGGATTTCACCATCAGGAAAATAGAAGCATGAGTACGACATCATCGCCCGCGCGACGAACGTCGCGCGATCACGCTTCCGGCGTCGAACCCGCCCTCGTCGTCGAGGACGTTCACAAGTCTTTCGGCAAGGTCCACGCGGTCGACGGCGTGTCTTTCACCGTCGACCGCGGCGAGATCGTCGCGCTTCTTGGCCCCAACGGCGCGGGCAAGACCACGACGCTCGACATGGTCCTCGACCTCTCGCGGCCCGACTCCGGGTCGATCTCCGTTTTCGGCGGCAATCCGCGCAAAGCCATAGACAGCGGCAGGCTGTCGGCCCTTTTGCAAAGCGGCGGCCTCCTTCGCGAGTACACGGTCTACGAAATCGTCGCCATGGTCTCCGGGATGCTGACGGCAAGCCGCCCGATCGGGGAAATCTTGGAGCGCACGAATCTCACGGAAATCGCCAAACGCCAGATCGGCAAGTGCTCGGGGGGAGAACAACAGCGGGTGCGATTCGCCCTGGCCTTGCTTTCCAACCCCGAGTTCATCATCCTCGACGAGCCGACCGCCGGCATGGACGTCAACGCCCGCCGCCACTTTTGGGAGGCGATGCACGCCGAGGCCGAGGGCGGCACAACCATCATCTTCGCCACCCACTACCTTGCCGAGGCCGAGGCCTTCGCCCCCCGAACGATCATCATGAACAGGGGAAAGATCGTCGCCGACGGCGGCACCGCGCAGATACGCCACAATTTCGGAACGCAGCACATCAAGCTGACCTTCGACACGCAGGAGAACCTCTCCGCCGCGAGCGCACACATGGCCCGCCGCGCAACGGTGTCGCGGTCGGCCGACACCCTCTCCGTTTCCGGGCCGGACACAGTCGCCCTCGTACGGGAAATCATCGCATTCCCTGGAATCTCGTCCATTTCGATCACCGATCAGTCGCTCGAGGAAGCGTTCGAGCAGCTGACCGACGTCGGCGACGAAGCCGCCGTTTCCCCTAAGGAGTCTTGACATGTCAGCAAAGAAACCCAGCCAAGAGGCGAGTGCGGCCCGCCCGGAGACGAAAAGGACGGCGGGCCAGCCGATTCGAGCCGTCCGCCCTGCGCCGTCGCGCCGCCCTCTCCACGGCCTCTGGCCGCTCCTGCGATACCAGTTCCGACACACCGTCCTCTATCCGTCGAACCTGGGCTTCGCCCTTTTGCTGCCCGTCATCATGTACTTCATGTTCGGGGCCTTTCAGAGCTACTCCTCGATTTGGCGCGGACACAGCAACGTCTCGGCACAGGTCATGTTCTCCATGGGCGCCTACGGCGCGACGATGGCGGCGGCCAGCATAGCCGCCGGAGTCGGAATCGAGCGCGCGTCGGGGTGGAGCAGACAGCTGGCCCTCACCCCGACGACGTCCGCCACCTACCTCGCCAACAAGATCCTTTTGGCGCTGGCCTCGGCGCTCCTGTCCCTCCTCGGCTTGATGGCTGTGGGGTTCCTTTGCACCGCGAAGGCGGAAGGCCCGATGTGGGTCGCTGTTCCCGGCCTCATCCTCTTCGGCAGCCTCGTCACGGCGAACATGGGGCTTGCCCTCGGCTATCTTTTCCGATCCGACGCCGCATACGCGATCATCGGCGGCGGCAGCGCGATCTTCGCGTTCCTCGCGGGCGTGTGGATGCCGCTCGACAACATGCCCGAGTTCTTCCGCGACTTCGCCCCATACACGCCGATGTACGGCCTTTTCCATTTCAGTCAGTGGCCCCTCAAGGACAGTCCCTTCAACTGGGCGTGGATCGTGAACATCGCAGCGTGGACGGCGTTCTTCGCGGCCATCGCAATTCGCAGAATTCGCAAGGACACGGCGCGATAGGGACGGCAATCCGGCGCCTCTCCCGGCCGGGGGCGGCCCGGCGCCCTGCCCGTGCAGACGCACCCCTTCGACGCGCACAGCGACAATGATGCAGAGACAATCGCCCTCGGCGCCGCGGGCTCGGCGAAGCCCCGCGCCGAGGGCCTCGTTGCCAGAGGCGAGCCCCGACA
>NZ_DBHHEV010000090.1:0-9675 GCF_057238965.1 Peptidiphaga sp. | reverse complement strand
TGGTGTTCACTGTGCAGGCTTTCGCCGTGTGGCAGGCGGTGGCGCTGCTCTTGCTGGCCTTCGTTCCGGACTTCGTCTACGCCGTCGCTCGCGTCCTCAATGTGACGAACATCCCTTCCTATCCGACCCTGCTGTCTTTCTTCCTGCTCACCTTCCTTTCACTGGGGCTTTTGCGGCGCCAACGCGCCGCGCTGTGGCTGTCCGTGGCGATGTGGCAGGTCTCCATGATCGTCGCGTTGGCGGTCGCGACCGTCCTCTCTCACATCGACTCGGACTCTTCGGAGCGATTCCGCCCGCACGGCTGGCATTTTCTCGCGTCTTTGGCATTCGCTTTGTTCGTCGTCGCGAGCGCCTTCTGGATGCGCAGCGCCTTTCCCGCCCGCTTGGCCCCCGGAGCCCTGCGGCGGGCGTGCCTCGTCATCGCGTTGGGGTTCGCGACGTCGGCCGGATTCGCCTTTTTCGCCCTGGAAACGGCGGGGTTCGGCAGACTTCCCTTTCGCCAAGCGGTCAACTGGAGCGTTTCTGTGGCGCTCGGCCTCCCGTCCGACCAGCGCCCCTTCCGCTCGCCCATCGAAGGGCCGTACTGGGTGGAGACGGCGTCGGGCGTCATCTCGGTTGCGACCCTCGTGCTGGCCATTGTCGTCTTCCTCCGCGCCGCTCCGCAGAACGCCCAAAGGGATTACGACGACGAACTGGCGGTGCGGCGGCTCCTCGTCGCCGCCGGCTCGGCGGATTCGCTCGGGTACTTTGCCACCCGTGACGATCGACGAACGGTCTTCTCCCCCGACGGCAAGGCGGCCCTGTCGTTTCGCGTGGTCTTCGGCGTGTGTTTGGCCGCCGGCGATCCCATCGGAGACAGGCAGTCGTGGCCTCAGGCAATTGCGAAATGGCTGGAGCACGCGCGTTCCTACGGTTGGGTCCCCGGAGTCATCTCAGCCAGCGAAGACGGGGCGAGGGCGTACCGCGCACAGGGCCTCAGGGCGATCGTCCTGGGCGACGAAGCGGTCATCGACGTCGCCTCCTTCAGGCTCGCAAACCCGGCGTTGCGAGCGGTCCGCAAAGCAATCGCGGGGCCGACGAACGCGGGATACCGGGTGCAGGTTCGGCGTCAGTCGGAGATTCCCGCGGACGAGCTGGCGGAGCTCGTCAAGATCGCCGACGTGTGGCGGCGCGGCGGCCCGGAGCGCGGCTTTTCCATGGCCTCCGGGAGGATCGGCGACCCGCGCGACGGGCGCACGGTGATCGTCACCGCACACACGGCGAAGGGCGACGTGTGCGGCCTCCTGTCTTTCGTCCCGTGGGGCCGCCGGGACGTCTCTTTGGATCTCATGCGGCGTTCCCCGGCCGCTATGTCCGGCGTCACCGAGCTCATGGTCACCCAGCTGATCGCGAATGCCGACAGGCTGGGAATCACGCAAATCTCTTTGAATTTCGCAATGTTCCGGGAGTCCTTCGCCCGCGGCGAGCGCATCGGCGCCTCCCCGCTCGAGAAGCTCAACCGGAAGGTTTTGGTCTTCGCTTCGCGCTGGTGGCAGCTTCACTCTCTCTACCAGTCAAACGAAAAGTACCTGCCGCAATGGCGCCCGCGCCTGCTCTGCTACGGCAGCACGGCGCAGCTGACCCAGGTGCTCATCGCCGTCGGGCAGGCCGAAGGCTTCGTCCCCGAGCTTCCCCGCACTTTCCAGCGCCGCTCCCGAGCATCGCAGCTCAACCTCCCGGAGACGGCGGCAAAGCTCGCCGAAGCCGTGCGCAAACAGGAAGAGGATCTTTTCACGCCGACCGTGCCGGAGCGGCAGCTTTCCGAGCAGCAGCGAATTCGCAGGGAAAAGTTGGCGCGCCTGATCGACGTCGGCATCGACCCCTATCCCGCGGACGTGCCGAGAAGCCACGCGCTCAGCGACGTGAGGGACGATTCGGGGGCCGTCTCGGTGGTCGGACGCGTTGTGCGAGTGCGTGACCACGGCGGAGTCCTTTTCGCGGATCTGCGGGAGGGAAGCGTGGAGCTCCAGGTCATGTTCACCGCCGACCGCCCCGAAGCCGGACTGGCGCTCTGGAGGGAAACGGTCGATCCCGGGGACCTCGTCAGCGTTACGGGCGCGGTCTGCCGCAGCCGCTCCGGCGAACTCAGCGTCCTTGCGGAGGGCTGGCGCATGGCCGCAAAGTGCCTCACCCCTCCCCCGGACAAACACCGGGGGCTGCGCGACGCCGAAGCGCGCGTGCGGCAGCGCCACATGGACCTTGCGCTCGGCGGAGAGGCGCGACGCCGCCTTCTGGCACGCAGCGCGGCCGTGCGGGCGATCCGAGGGAGGCTGGCCGAGCACGGCTTCGTCGAGGTGGAAACGCCTATGCTCAATCGCATCCACGGCGGGGCGAACGCACGGCCGTTCTCAACGCACATCAACGCCTACGACCTCGATTTGACCTTGAGAATCGCGCCCGAGCTGTACCTTAAGCGGCTGTGCGTCGGCGGATTTGAGAAGGTCTTCGAGATCGGCAAAAACTTCCGCAACGAGGGCGCGGACTCTACGCACAACCCCGAGTTCACGGCCCTGGAAGCCTACGAAGCGCACGGCGATTACACGACGATGCGCAGGCTCACCGAGGATCTCATTCGGACGGCGGCGCGGGCGGTCCACGGGAAGCCCGTCGCGCCTGCGCCCGACGGAGGCGTCGTGAGCCTGGACGGCGAATGGCCGGTCGTATCCGTGCACGCGGCGGTCTCGCAGGCCGTCGGCGCCGACGTCACCCCGGACACGCCCGCGGGCGAGCTCCAGCGACTGTGCCGGGAGCGAGGCATCCGGTATGCCGCCTCGATGACCGCGGGAGACCTCGTGACCGAGCTCTACGAGGAGCTAGTCGAAGGCAGCACGGGCGCCCCCACCTTCTACACGGACTTCCCGGTTGAAACCTCGCCGCTGACGCGGCGCCATCGAGGCGACCCGCGCTTGGCCGAACGCTGGGACCTCGTCGCCTTCGGAATGGAGCTCGGCACCGCCTACACCGAGCTGACCGACCCGATCGATCAGCGCCAGCGGCTCACCGAGCAGTCGTTGCGGGCAGCGGCCGGCGACCCCGAGGCCATGGAGGTCGACGAAGAGTTCCTTTCGGCCCTCGAATTCGGAATGCCCCCCACCGGAGGCCTCGGCTTGGGCGTCGACCGGATAGCGATGTTCCTGCTGGGCGCTTCGATTCGTGAGACCCTCGCCTTCCCGTTCGTCCGCCCGGAGGCTCGCCCCGCCAACTGAGGATCAGAGGCCTGCCTTGCCCGTCGAGGGTCAGAGGTTTGCCTTGCCTATCGAGGATCAGAGGCCTGCCTTGCCCATTGATGCCCGGCAGGCGGCCCGGCTCTTCTGGGATTGGAGGGACTCTGAAGTTTTGAGGGCGGGCAGCGTGCGGTGCGACGCGAAACCAGGCGGGCTGTGGACGCGGATGGACTGAGCCCGGAAGTATTCGCGGTTCACAGGTTTTCAATGTGGCGCACAACTAGATCCGGCCTCGTCAGTGGGAAGACGTGATTCTGGCCGGTCAGCATGATCGTTCGAGCGTGCAGTTTGCGTCCCAGATCCCACTGGCTGCGCAGGAATCGACGCTGCTTGCCGTTGCCCGCGCCGACGAGGAGAAGCGGCGCCGGGCTGCGACGTCCCGCTGCGCCGGCGTCGAGCAGAGCATCGACCCGGGCGGCATGGGCCCAGCTGGCTGAGAGCTGCTCTGCAAGGCGCCGGCTGTTTTCCCGCGTCCCGTAGCGCGCACGCGCCTCGTCGATCGGGAGGGCGTCTTCGCTTCCGGTGGTTTGGCGGATTCCCCATCGACGAATCTGGGGCCCCACGCGCCACAGGGCCTCGACGGCGGCGCCGGCCAGCTTGTCCATTCCCCGTCGAAGCTTCCCCTCTACATGGAAGCGCGACGGGACCTCGTCTGGAGCGGTGGGGTCGATGAGAACCAGCTGTCTGACCTGGTCGGGGCGGCGAAGCGCCCACTCGATCGCGGCTAGGCCGCCGAGCGAATGCCCGAGGAGGTCGACCTTCGGCGAATCCAATGCTCCAAGCTCGGCGCGAATGTCGTCGGTGTCGGCAGTCAGAGGGACCTTCCAAGAATCGAGTGTGCGGGTGTCCGGCCCCAAGAGGCCCGCCAACTTCTCGTAGTCTTTCGGAGGGAGCCCCCACCCCGGAAGAATCAGCCACGTCATATCGCGTCACCTCGCTCGTCGCGCAGCATAGCTGCATGGACTCTTTTTAAGCCTCCCATTTTCCCATCAATGCCATCACGAAAACTTGTGAAGTTCCTGTAAAATCACTGCTTTCTGCGTGCGATTTCTGTGGAACCCTCGATTGCGGCGGCATTGGACGCCGCGTCACTTGCGGCGTCGCCGCACGGCGAACGCTCCTTCCGGGTCGAATCCCGCCGGCGCGAAAGCGATGAGAACCCCAGTCAAGGAAACCTGGATTCGTTGGGCGAGGCCGACGGGGCCGACTCCCAAAAGCTCGGCGCCCGTGAGCAAACCGACGAGGAGAACGACGCTGACCGCAAGCGAGGGGGCCGCGACCCGCATCCCGAGCGAGTAGCGCGCTCGATGGCGGAAAAGGACGATCAGAATGAGGCTGCAAGCGACCGTCACCGTGCCCACTCCCACCGCAACGCTCGAGGCGTCGTGCATCCACTCGTATCGTCCCGCTTCCCCGGCCTCGATTTGCTCGCGGCATTCCGGCAGGGACAAGGCGCAATCCAACGGGGTCACCGTGCTGTCGACGATCGTCGCGAGGGCGAAGGTCAAGAGCCCTGCGGCGAGAGCCTGGCGGAAGAGACAAAGGGAGCCCCAGCCTGCGCGCAGGGCCCTTTTGCCTTGCGTGATTTTGCCTTGCACGATCGAAGCGGATCTTCCAGGGAGTCCGGCTTGGAACCCCGCTTGCCGAACGAAAAGCAGGGTGCCGGAGAAGATGGCGACGCCGCTGAGCAAGTCCGTGAGGCGGAAGAGCCAGCTCTTCGGATACTGGCGCGCCGCCAGTTCGGACAGATAGGAATCGTGGATGCCGAGAGGCCAGCCGATGATCGCTTCGCCTATCGCGCTGATGTATGCCAGAGCGCCGAGCCACAGAAGAAAGGTTGCCAGGCGTTTGAGACCGCGCGGCGACGGGCGGGCATCAACCATGAACAGTTCCCTGCCTCTCAATCGACACCCAAGGACACAGCGCTCCCGCCTCGACATCGCCGCAAGACGGATGAAACAAGTCGAAATTTATCACAACGGCCATAAAATCGCGCGCTGCGAACAAGTAGAAAACGATCAACAGGAAGAGTCAGAAGGCACCAGCCAAGCGGACTTTGACCCGCGGCACAGGCGCGACCGCGCAGCAATGCCTTCCGCCTCCAAACGCGGGCTCTTGCGCCCCGCGCAAGGGAACAAAGCCGCGGGCAGACTGACGCGCCGCGACTCGTTGGGAGGATGTAGTTCGACCCGCGGCGCATCAGGGGCGCTCCGGCCGATCGACGCATGCGATCGGCGCAAGCGCTTCACTCAGCATACGCTTTCGATCGGCCGGAAGGAGGTTCGACGCGGCCGCCGGTTGGGCGCCGCTCTCCGTGCCCAAAACCGGCGGCCTTCCGCCTGTTGCTTCAGTTGTCTTCTTGAGCCGTCCGACGACGGGCCACAAGCAAGCCGCCAAGGGCCAGGAGCACAAGGGCCGCGATGAGAAGCGGAAGCGATTCGGCGCCCGTGTACGCCAGACCCGGCGTGTGCAGGTTACGCTTGGCAGCCGTCGGCTTGGCTTTGCCTGCATCGGACCCGTCCCCGTTGAGGTTCGCCGGCGATGCATGAGGCACCTGCGATGCATGAGGCACGGAGCGTTCGCTCCGCTTGTGAGCATTGCCCTTCGCGGGATCCGGATCTCCAGTGGGGCTGGGCCGAATGTCTTCTCCCGGCCTGTCGCCGTCGCGGGGCCCGTTGCTGCCGGGGTCTACTGCGCTCGGAAGCGCGGAGCCGGACGAGGCGTCGCCGCTGGGCCTCGGGGCCTCGGCGGTTGCGCTGGGCTTAACCGTGGCGGTGGGCGCGGCCTTGGGGTTGTCGGGTTTGGCCGTGCCACTGGGTTTCGCCGTGGCGCTTGGAGCAGCAGTGGCGCTCGGTTTCGCCGTGCCGCTCGGCTTCGCCGTGCCACTGGGTTTCGCCGTGGCGCTTGGAGCAGCGGTGGCGCTCGGCTTCGAGCTTGCGCTTGGCTTGCCGCCGTCGCTCGGGTCGCCGCTCCGAGTCGGTTTGGCGCTGCCGGTGGCGGTGGGCGCGGCCGTGCTGCTCGGACCGGCCGAGGGCGACGCCGAAGGCGCTCCGGGGGCGGCGGACGAAGGCGAAGCGGTCGGCTGCGCCGATCTGCCACACGCCACAGCGACGGTCAGCCCTTGCTCGGCCCCCACTACTTCGGCGAAATCGGTCCTCACGGTGACGGGAAGCTTGATCTGCTTCCCGGGATTCGCCGCGCATTTGCCGTCGACCTTCACCTTGGCGACTGCGCGGCCGGCGCCGTCGGCCGTGATCGTCGCCTTTTCGTTGTTCGCGTCCGGATCCGCCAACGAGTTGTCCACCGGCGACGTCGCGGACGCCTCCCCCACGTTCACTTTGACGTTCTTCGTCACCGACGGCCCTTCGGAGAAGGAAAGCCCGCGGAGGGAAACGTCAATCGTCTGGCCGTCCTTGACCGGCTCGGAGGGAAGGGTGACCCCGATGGAGGATTTTGCGGCGCGCGGTTTGAGGCCCGGGTTGGCGGCCAGATACGAGTTGAACTTGTCGCGGTCGAGATTGTCGGTGATGACAGGGGCGCCGCCAGCGGTCAGGGCGTCGAACGAGTCGCCGCCGGAAAGCAGGAAGGTGACCGAGCCGACCGTGTACTTGCGTTTGAGATCGAGCGGCTTTCCGTTGACCGTCACAGACGTGATGCGATTGCCATAAGGCTTGGCCGGGTCAAAGGTGTACTTCACGTTCCGCGACAAGCCCAGTTTAAGCATGGGCCGGGAATTCTGTGTATTGAGGTTGGTCTTCCACTGCTGCTCGAGGGCCTTCTTGAAATCCGCGCCCGTGATCGTCACATACCCCAGCTGGTTGGAGAACGGCTGGACGGCGAAAGTCTGACGGTAGGTGATGTCTCCGTTCGCCAAAGGGACGAGGTCGGCGCGCAGCCCTCCGGCGTTGATGGCGCCGATGTCCACCGGCTTGCCTTCTTTGGTGACCACAGTCTCCTGAAGGGAGTCCGCGGCAAGGTCGCCGAGCGAGGACTCGATGCCGCGGTTGGAACCGGGGTCGGGCGCTTCGCCGTTCGACGAGAAGACGCCACGGGAAAAAGCGGAGCCGTAGCCCGTGGCCACCACCTTGTCGCCGGCCGCCTTGGAATCCTCCACCGCCTTGTCGACGATCTGCTTGATCGACTCCTTCTCGCCGCATTGGGCCACTTCCGAAGCGGGAATGAGCTTGGCCTCGGAGCGCACAACCTTTTTCGCCGCCTTGTCGTAGGTGATCTGCAGGTTGCCGAGGTTGTCGGTGTACGATCCGGAGGCTATGGCCGAGAGCTTGTTGCCCCGAGCCCCGTTCACCATCGAGAACTTGTAGGGCACATGCGTGTCGCCGCCCATAATCCCGTCGACGGACGGGCCCATCTTCGGATAGTTGTTCTTGACGTCGTCGTCAAGCATGGCGATCACGACGTCGGCCTGGCCGGAGTCTTTGAGCTCCTTGGCCATCGTGTTGATCTTGGGAATCGGGTCGTTGAACGTCAACCCCGCCGTGGCGCCCGGGCTGAGCTTGTAGGGCACGTCGCCCGCGATGGCCCCGATGAAGGCGACCCGGACGCCGGAGGCCGACGTCCATATCACTTTGTCGCCAAGGTACCGGCCCATGCCGTCCACGTTCGCGCCGAGGTACGGGAATCCGACCTTCGTGTACCCTCCTGTTCCGTCGATGCGATGCTTGACGACGTCGACGCCGAGGTCGAGCTCGTGGTTGCCGATCGTCGAGGCCACGGGTTTGAGCTCGTTGAGCGCCGCGATGGTCGGATTGTCCTGCAGCGAGCCGGACGTGAAGGGCGAGGCTCCGATGTTGTCGCCGAGCAGCGTGAAGGAGGAGTCGCCGTTGGCGGTGCGGGCCTTGTCGAGGTAGCAGCCGACCGCCGAAACGCCGGATTCGGTGACGGCCCCGTTCTTGCTCGCCTTCTCGATATGGCCGTGGACGTCGGTCAGGTTGTACAGATCGAGAGTCACGGTTCCATTCGCCTCGGCGGGCGCGTTCGAGCTCGGGGCCGGTGCGCCCGAGTTCGGGGCGGCGGGCTTGGGAACCCGCGGCTGCGCCGGTTGAGTATGCGCCGGTTGCGGCGGCGTCGGCTTGTACGTCGGCCGGCCGTCCGCGGAAATCTGCGAATCGGAGGAGCCCCCGGGGGTTCCGCGCCCGTCGGCGTGAGCCGCAATCGGTGCAATCAGCAGTGATAACGTTGCCGCGCCGCCGAAAAGGGAACGCAGCCGTGTCTTCGTCATCGAATCTCCTCGCGTGAATATGTTGTTTGAGTAACATTTGACCACACGGAAAGACTGCTGTCGATTTGCCACGAGGAGTTGTGGACAAGAAGGCCCTGTTCAGAGCCTGCGCACCGCCGCCGGTCGACTTGGAACCCCGCTGCCGCACCGTCTCGGACCTGCCGCGAAGCCGGCCAGAGCGAAACGGCACACGGATCTTGAAGGCATCCCCTAGGACCCGCCGTCAGGCCCGCCCAGAACCCTCGGGCTCCAACCGCCGCGCAATTCTGCGAAGCGCGATTCGGCCTACCGCGCCTCAGCCGACGGAACGCCCCTCGGCGGCGCCCTCCGTGCCCTCCGTCGCCGGTATCCAGCCGAGGGCGGGCGCGACGTAGTCGGCGAAGTTCTTGAGAATCCTGAAGTTGACGTCCACCCCCAGCGGGTTGGGAATCGTCAAAAGCAGGGTGTCGGCGGCCTCGATTGCGGGATCGGCCTTGAGCTGTTCGACGAGCACGTCGGGCTCGGCGGCGTACGTTCGGCCGAAGGTCGTTTTGGTGGCGCCTTCGAGGTAGCCGACCTGATCCTCCCCCTCGCCGCGGACGCCGAACAGCTGTCGGTCCTCCTCGGCGACCAGCGGAAAGATCGTGCGGGAGACCGAGACCCTGGGCGTCCAGCCGTGGCCCGCCTCCTTCCATGCCGCGCGGTATCTGGCGATCTGCTCGGCCTGAATCTCCCCGAAGGAGGCGCCGTCGGATTCTTGCACCAAGGTCGAGCTCATGAGGTTCACGCCGTCGCGCGCGGCCTGCTCAGCCGTTTTGTGCGACCCAGAACCCCACCAAATACGCCGCTCCATACCCGGGGACTGCGGGAAGACGGGCAGCGGAATTCCCGGTTTGTACAGGGCGGGGTATTGTTCTTCCAGCGGCGCCGATCGCGCCACTCCCGCGCCGCGGACCGCCGCCATGAACAGTTCGAACTTCTGCCGGGCAATGTCGGCGCCGTTGGCTTGGCCGCCGCGATATCCGAAGGCCTCCCATCCGCGTTCTGCCGGCTCGGGCGAACCGCGCGAAACGCCGAGCGCCACGCGCCCCTCGGCGATGAGGTCCAACGCCGCCGCCTCTTCCGCGAGATAGAGGGGATTTTCGTAGCGCATGTAGCGGTTGCAACACCCGTTCACGTAAGCTTGGTTGCATG
>NZ_DBHHEV010000089.1:0-9716 GCF_057238965.1 Peptidiphaga sp. | reverse complement strand
AAAGCACTGAGCACCAGAAGGTGCATTGAGACGGGTTGTGTTAAGCATTCTCGGCAAACCCCCTAGAAAGTCGGAAAGCACTGAGCACCAGAAGGTGCATTGAGACTTGAACATGGGGCCGTCTTTGGTGATTGCAGTTATCGGTCGGAAAGCACTGAGCACCAGAAGGTGCATTGAGACCCGGGAGCGGCGTATCCCAAGCCGCACGAACCTTACCGTCGGAAAGCACTGAGCACCAGAAGGTGCATTGAGACGGCGGCGGTGTTCCACGATGAATGTGGCCTCCGAGCGGATATGTCGGAAAGCACTGAGCACCAGAAGGTGCATTGAGACGAAGTGCTCGGCAACGGCCTCAACGTCGGCATCGCTGTGTCGGAAAGCACTGAGCACCAGAAGGTGCATTGAGACCTGCCGACCACAGCTTGTTCATTCCCGTTTCTCCCCATAGTCGGAAAGCACTGAGCACCAGAAGGTGCATTGAGACAGAAGGATGCAGTTGGGAAAGAGCATCTTCACCGTCGATCACAAACGGCACCAGAGCACCAGTTGGAAAGTACTGAGCGCCAGAAGGTGCATTGAGACCCGGTGGGATAGACGGTGAGGGTCTGGCCGATATCCAGGTCGGAAAGCGCAGAGCTCCAGACGGTGTATTGGCCTCCGCCCGATGGAACGCGGGCGGACTTCTGCGACGTCGGACAAAAAAGGGGGCGCGCCTCAAAGACTCGAGGCTCACCCTCTTTGATTGAGAGAACGCGGAGTTCCCGTCGCCCGAAGGCCCAGGCTATTTCCGCGTGGACTCTAGTGCCTCGCGCACCGCCTCCTTTTGGCGGGCCGAGGTCTGCACGCTCGGGTGCCGCGCGTCCCAGTAGGCAATCGCGAGGGCCACGCTGATGAACGCCGCGAGCAAGGCGCATCCGGCGACCATCGCCGTGACGTAGCTTTGCCCGGCAAGGCTGTAAAACAGACCCGTGCACGCCGCGGTCCCGATCGCCGTGGCGATGCGCTGGCCCGTTTGCATGATTCCCGACGCCGTCCCGCCGCTCTCCACCGGCACGTCGCGCAGCGAGAGCGCCTGATTGGGCGAAGTCACCCAGCCGATGCCGAAGCCGACGATCGCCGCGCCGATCGCGAACCACCACACACTCGCCCCGCGGCTCACGAACACCGCGGCCGCCGCGATCGCCGCAAGACCCACCACGTTCAGGAAGATGCCGACGATCACGATCCTGCGGCCCCACCGCCACACGAGCCGCCCCGCCAAAGGCGCCGAAACCACCTGCGCCGCCGCCGTCGGAAGGGCCAGCATGCCCGAAACCAAGGCGGTTTCGCCCATCCCGCGCTGCACGAAGTCGGCGAGGATCACGCCCATCGTCGTCGAACCTGCGAAAAACGCCGTAATCGTGGCCGCGCCCAAGGTGAACGATCGAATCCGTAAAAGCCGCGGGTCCACCATCGGCTCCCCGCCGCGCGCATGCAGCCTGTGCTCCCACAGCCACCACAGACCCACCAAGGCGAAGCCGACCGGCAGAAACCACCACGCCCACGGCATCGTCGCCGCCGTCACGAACGGCAGCATGACCCCCACGATCGCGACCGCGAGCAAAACCGCGCCGACCGGGTCGAGCCTGCGCCACAGACGGCCGCGGCTTGCGGCGTCGATCGGCTCGCGGGGAATCCACTTGAGCGCCAGCAGGAACACGGCCGCGGCCACGGGCACGTTGAATCCGAGGGTCGCCCGCCAGCCGACAGATTCAGGCAGCAGTTCCAGGAACACCCCGCCCACGGTTGGCCCGATCGCCACCGCGACGCCCACCGTCGCCCCGAAGATTCCGAAAGCCTTCGCCCTCTCCTTGCCGCGATAATGCTGCTGGATCAAGCCCCCCGTCTGCGGCGTGTAAATCCCCGCGCCGAAGCCCATGACGGCGCGTGCGACGTCAAGCATAAGGGCGTTCACAGCCAAGGCCGCCGCCGTCGACGCGATCGTGAAAATCAGCACCCCCGCTGCGAAAAGGCGGCCGCGCCCCAGAATGTCGCCCGCGCGCCCCGCCGCGACCAGGACGACGCCGATAGCCAGCGAGTACCCCGAAAGAGCCCACTGCATCTGGCTGGGCGAGGCGTCCAGCGCCGTTTTGATGGACGGCAGGGCGACATTGATGATGCTCACCGTGATGAGCGAGAGAAACAATCCGCTGATGAGGACGAAAAGAAGGCGCGCGCGGGCACGCCCATGTAAAACAGGGGGTTCTGAAGGCATGATGTATAAGCATATGCCCGTTCGACGGCGGTGCATGCCCGTCTGCGGTGGGAACTTGGTCACCGGGGCGTGCACGGGCCACTGCCGAGTCCGTTAACTGCCGAATCCGCAATGCCGAGCCGTTAACTTCTGAATCCGCTAAATGCCGCGGCCTCGTCGTCGGCGCGCCGTTTCGCGCATTCGCGGGCGTCCGGTTCGCCCTCGCACAACTGTCGGAGGGCTCGCATACGCTTGATGCATGGATGCCGATGCGGTCAGTTCCCCCGCCTTCGACGGGGCCGCCGCGCCCTCCGAGGGTGCTGCAGCCGCGCCCCTTGACGCCGCCGCGACTCTGCGGAAAGACCTGCGCGCGTACACCCTCGCCGCGGTTGAGCAGCTGCTCGGCCCCGAGACCCTCGCCGCCGTGCGTCGCGAACAGCGCGTTCCCGCATTGGCCCGAGCGCGGGCGATCGCGGAAGGCGGGAGGCCCGGCGGCGTCGTCGGCTTCGAAGGTCGGAAGGCTGCCGATATGGCCGGTCTTGAAGGCTGGAAGGCTGTCGGCGCGGTCGGTCCCGAAGGCCGGACGGCTGTCGGCGCGGCAGAGTTTGAAGGCCGCAACGCCGTCAATGCGGACGACGTCCGGCTCGCCAATCTCTCCAGGCTTTTCATGCTCGGCGACCGGCTCGGCGAGGGGGAAATTGCGGCGGCCCTTCCTGCGACTTGGGCGCGCGGACGCGTGGGCGCGGTCGTCAAAGACGGGCGCGCTCTCTTTCAGATCGTTCCCGCGCCGATTCCCGGGCATCTGCAAGTCTTTAGATCTGCGACGGAATCTGGGCCGGCACCCGAATCTTTGTCTGCGCCAGAGCCAGTTTCGCAGCCTTCGCTCGGCCGTACGCCTGCGCAGGAGCCAGTTTCGGCTTCTTCGCTTGGCCGTACGCCCGCGCCTGATTGCGTTTCGCCGCCTTCGCTTCATCGCGCGGCTGCTGTAGACGCTCGGCGACGCGACGACGTCCTCATCGCCTCCGACTGGGGCGAGCTGGCGGGCGCAATTCCGGGACCGGACCACGTCATGCCCGTCGGGGGAGCCACGCGGACGCTCGCGGCGCTGGCGGCCTACGGCGCGGACGAGCGGGTGCTCGACGTCGGAACCGGCTGCGGATACCACGCCATTCTCGCCGCCCTATGCGGCGCGCGGGTGACGGCCACCGACGTTTCCGCCCGCGCGCTCGGCTACGCGCGATTCAACGCGGCCCTCGCGGGGGCGGAGATCGACTTCCGGCGCGGTTCGCTGCTGGAGCCCGTGCGCGGTCCGAGGTCTGACCCTGCGGACGCCCTGGATTCCTTGGATTCTTTGAGCGCCGCGCGCGAGCGGTACGACGTCGTCGTCTCGAATCCGCCGTTCGTCATCACGCCGGAAGCCGCCCGCGCGGACGGCGTTCGCACGTATCGCGACGGCGGACGCAAAGGCGACTCGCTGCTTGCGGAACTCGTCGGCGAGCTCGGCGACGTGCTGGCGCCCGGAGGCCGAGCGTGGATGCTGGGCAACTGGGAGATCAAAGCATCCGACGCAGCTCGGGATCGGCCGTTTGGCTCTGCTTCGGATCTGTTGTGCGACGCGGCTCCGGATCGGCCGTTTGACGCCGTTCCCGATTGGGCTCGCGGCCCGGCGGCCTGGATTCGCGATGACCTTGACGCTTGGGTGATCCAGCGCGAGGTCCTCGCGCCGCCCGACTACGCGGAAATGTGGCTGCGCGACGGCGGCCAGACGCCGCGCGACCGCGGCTACGAAAAGGCCTACGCCGCCTGGCTTGACGACTTCGCGCGCAGGGGCGTGGTCGGCGTCGGCATGGGATACATTTCCCTGCGCGCGCCGGAGCGAGAATCGGGGGACTGGGACGCGGGGGATTCGAACGCGGGGGATTGGGACGCCGCCTGTTCGAACGCGGCCGGTTCGAACGCGGGGGACTGGGACGCGGCCTGTTCGAACGCTGAGGATTCGGCGAAACGCCGTCCGTGGCGGCGCTTCGAAGAGCTTTCCGGCCCCGCGCCGATCGACCTGCACGGGTACGTCGAGGGCGTCTGGGCTCACCGCGACCTGCTGCGCGCCGGCGACTCCGCGCTCCTCACCGCCCGCCTCGTCTGCCGCGGCGTCGAACACCGCCTCCACGCGCCGGGGCAGCCCGAGCCGTTCATGCTCAAACTCGCCCAAGTGGCCGGATTCGCGGTCGAGGTTCAAGTGACGAGCGCGGTTGCCGGCGTTGTCGGCGCGTGCGACGGCGAACTGACCCTCGGCGCCCTGTGCGACGCCGTCGCCCAACTCCTCGGCGAGCCCGTCGAAAACGTGCGCACCGAGGTGCTCCCCGCCGTCCGCGAGCTTGTCGGCCTCGGAATCTTGGTCTCCGGAAGGCCTTCGGCGGTCGCATGATCTAGAGCTTGACGTCACGATCCCGGAATCGCGGTCTCGACTTCGTGGCTTCTAAATTGTCACGTCTGCGGCAATTCCCGAGGTCCCGTCAACATTTCCGCCGTCTTCCGGCGCTTAAACGGCCCTTGGCGCTCCTGCAAAGGGCCGCAGCGCGCCGCGCAGCTCGGCCAGGATGGCCGCGCCGGCGTCGGCGTCGGGGCATCCGATCCGGCGGAAAGTCTGGCCTCCGGCCTTGTAGAAGGCGTCGGCGTTGAGGACGTCCATCTCGTAGATCGTCTCCAGGCAGTCGGCCATGAAGCCCGGATTGGCGACGACCACGCGGCGCACGCCCTCGCGCGGGAGGCGGGCCATCGTGTCGATAGTCGCGGGCCGCAGCCAGCGGTCGGGCCCGAACTTCGACTGGAACGTCGAGCGCCACGGGACGTTCACGCCGAGGTCCGCGAGGCGCGCGGCGATCGCGCGGGCCGTGGCGTCGCATTCGGCGGCGTATCGGGCGGGCTGGTGGGGGCGCCTGTCAGGCAGCCCGTGCCAGGAGAAGAGGAGCATGTCGGCGTCGCCCTCCTCCAAGGCGTTCGCTATGCGCGTGACGTGCCAATCGACGTACCCGGGCAGCTCCGGCCACGACCTCGCCGCGCGAACCCGCGGCACGCGCCCGAAACGCTCGCGGGAAACCTTCAACGCGGCGTCGAGCCTGTCCGCCACCGACCCCACCGTGGCCGGCGCAAACTGCGGATACGTGGGAAGCACCGTGATCTCGTCCAGGCGCGAGGCCATCTCGGCGAACGTCTCGACGAAGCTCGGGCTGCCGTACTGGTATCCCACGCGCACCTCGCAATCGGGCAGAAGCTCGGCGAGCCTCGCGACCTGCCCCTCCGTGATCACCCGCAGGGGAGAGCCGTCCGCCCAAATGTCTTCGTACTGTTCCAGCACCTTGCCCGGGCGGCGTTTGAGAATCGGGCCGCGCAGCACCGGCTGCCACAGGAAGTCCGGCAGATCCACAACGCGCTTGTCCGAAAGGAACTCGCCCAAGAACTCGGCGATCGCACGGGTGCTGGCCTCTGTGGGCGTCCCCAGGGCGACGACGATCACGCCTTCGTGCGTCGCGCCGGATTTCGGCGAGTTTTCGGGCATATAAGAGATCTCTCCTCATGTGTGTCTCAAACTGCGGCAACAGTGTATCCCGTCATTGACGGCGTGGCACAAATGGCGGGGTGTCGGCAAATGGGGTTATGGTGGCGCCAGCAACCCCTCCGTCGTCCTGAAGGAAACAGCGTGAGCAAACTTGTGATCGTGGAGTCTCCAGCGAAGGCTCGCACCATCAGCGGCTATCTCGGATCGGACTATTCCGTAGAGGCCTCCGTCGGCCATATTCGCGACCTCCCCCAGCCCTCCGAGCTGCCCGCATCGATGAAAAAGGGCCCCTACGCGAAGTTCTCCGTGGACATTGAAGCGGGCTTCGAGCCCTACTACGTGATCGACCCAGACAAGAAGAAGAAGGTCGCCGAGCTGAAAAAGCTGCTCAAAGAGGCCGACGAACTGCTGCTCGCAACCGACGAGGACCGCGAAGGCGAGGCCATCGCCTGGCATCTGAACGAGGTGCTCAAGCCGAAGGTTCCGGTCAAGCGGATGGTGTTCCACGAGATCACGCCGGAGGCCATCGCCAGGGCTCTCGACAATCCCCGCCAGCTCGATGCGCAGCTGGTGGACGCCCAGGAATCGCGCCGCATCCTCGACCGCCTCGTGGGCTACGAGGTCTCGCCCCTCCTGTGGCGCAAGGTCTCGCCCGGGCTCTCGGCCGGGCGAGTGCAGTCGGTGGCCACGCGGCTGGTCGTCTCGCGCGAGCGCGAGCGCATGGCCTTCGTCGCCGCCTCCTACTGGGATGTGACGGCGGTTTTCGCCAAGGAGAAGCAAGACTTTTCGGCCAAGCTCGCAGCACTCGACTCCGTGCGCGTCGCGGCGGGCAGGGACTTCGACGACGCCGGAAAGCTCACCGCCAAGGCCGCCAAGGAAGGCGTGCGGGCCCTCGGCAAGGACGACGCCGAACAGCTCGCCGCGGCACTCGAAGGCGCGGACGCGACGGTCGCCTCCGTCGAGACGAAGCCGTACACCCGCCGGCCGGCCGCGCCGTTCACGACGTCGACCCTCCAGCAGGAGGCCTCCCGCAAGCTCCGCATGAGCTCGCGCGACGCCATGCGCACGGCCCAGTCGCTCTACGAAAACGGCTACATCACGTACATGCGAACCGACTCGACCAACCTTTCCGAGCAGGCGGTTTCGGCTGCCAGAAGCCAGATTCGGGAGATGTACGGGCAGGAGTCGCTGCCGGACAAGCCCAGGCTGTACGCGACGAAGTCCAAGGGCGCGCAGGAGGCCCACGAGGCGATCCGGCCCGCCGGCGACCATTTCCGCACGCCCGCCCAGGTCAAGGGCGATCTGACGGCCAGCCAGTTCGCGCTCTACGAGCTTATCTGGAAACGCACGGTGGCCTCGCAGATGGCCGACGCCCGCGGCCAGACCGCCTCCGTGCGCGTCGCCGTCGGCGTCGCCGGGGCCGCCGGAGCGCGCGAGGCGACGTTTGCGGCGTCGGGAACGATCATCACCTTCCCCGGCTTCATGGCCGTCTACCAGGAGTCGGCCGACGCGAAGCGCTACGAGGACCGCGAGAATGCGCGCCTGCCGGAGGTCAAGGAGGGGGAGGCCCTGCGCACGCTCGAGGCGGCCGCAGACGGCCACGAGACCCTGCCGCCGCCGCGCTACACCGAGGCTTCGCTCGTCAAGCGCATGGAGGAGCTGGGGATCGGGCGCCCGTCCACGTACGCCGCGACGATCTCGACCATCACCGACCGCGGGTACGTCGACCGCCGAGGCCAGGCGCTCGTGCCCACGTGGACGGCCTTTTCGGTTGTGCGCCTGCTGGAGGAGAACCTTCCCGAGCTGGTCGATTACGACTTCACGGCCGACATGGAAACCGAGCTGGACCGCATCGCAGCCGGCGAGGAGCGGCGGATCGAATACCTCACGCGCTTTTGGAAGGGCCAGGAGGGGCGGCTCGGCCTCGAAGGCCAGGTCGAGAGCCTGGGGGACATCGACGCGAAGGCCGTCAACTCGATCGACCTCGGCGAGGGCGTGGTTCTGCGCGTGGGCCGCTACGGGCCGTACGTCCAGGAGGAGCGCGAGGGCGCGGAAGCCCGCAACGCCTCCGTCCCCGATTCCATCGCCCCCGACGAGCTGACCCCGGCCAAGGCCCGCGAGCTGCTCGACAAAAGCAGCTTCGACGGGCGCGAGCTGGGAGTGGACCCCGAAACCGGCCGGAAAGTGTTGGCCAAAGCGGGGCGTTTCGGCCCGTACGTCACCGACGTGCCGAAAGAGGGCGAAGTGGCGCTCACGCCTACCGGCCGCCCGTCGAAGAAACCGCCGAAACCGCGCACGGCCTCGCTTTTGTCCTCGATGGCGCTCGAATCGGTCACGCTCGAGGACGCGCTCAAGCTGCTTTCGCTTCCGCGCGCCGTGGGCGACGACGGCGACGAGACGATCTTTGCCCACAACGGCCGCTACGGGCCGTACCTGACCCGCGGCAAGGATTCGCGGTCGCTGGCCAGCGAGGACGAGATTTTCACGGTCACCCTCGACCAGGCCAAAGAGCTGTTTGCCCAGCCCAAGCAGCGGCGCGGCGCCACCGCGAAGGAGCCCCTGCGCGAGCTGGGAACCGACCCCGTAACGGGCGTCACAGTTCTGCTCAAGGACGGCCGTTTCGGCCCGTACGTCACCGACGGCACGACCAACGCCTCCCTTCGCCGCGAGGACGACCCGCTGACGATCACGCCCGAGCGCGCCTACGAGCTGCTCGCCGACCGGCGAGCCAAGGGCCCGGCGAAGAAGCCTGCCAGGAAAAAGGCCTCGGCCAAGGCCGCGTCAAAGTCGGCGTCGAAAACCGCGTCAAAGTCGGCATCGAAGGCCTCTTCGAGCAAGGCCTCCAAGGCTGCTTCGGGCACAACCGCCTCCGGCAAGGCGGCGGGCCCAGGGAAGGCCTCGGCGAAGTCCGTGGACGCGAAAGCATCCGCTTCGAAATCCGGCGCTGTGAAAACCGCCGCTAAGAAATCTGCAGCCAGGCCGTCTGCGGCGACCGCCGCCAAGAGCGAGAAGTAGCAGATGTTCATCACCTTCGAGGGCGGCGACGGATCGGGCAAGACCACCCAGATGCAGTTGCTCGCCGAATGGCTGCGCGGGCGCGGCTTCGACGTCGTCACAACCAGAGACCCCGGCGGAACCGAGCTCGGGCGCCATATCCGCAAGCTGCTCCTGCACGGCGGCGACGTCTCGCCGCGGGCAGAGGCCTTGCTGTACGCGGCGGACAGGGCGCACAACGTCGCGACGGTCGTGTGCCCGGCCTTGGAAAGGGGCGCGATCGTTCTCGCCGACAGATACATCGATTCCTCCGCCGCCTACCAGGGCGCGGGAAGGACGCTCGGCGAGGACGAGGTACGCGGACTGTCGCTGTGGGGCACGGAAGGGCTCATGCCCGACCTGACCGTCTTCCTCGACCTTCCCGCCGAGGCGCTGGCCTCCCGGCTCGGCGGCTCTTTCGACAGGATCGAGGCGGCGGGCGCGCGGTTCCACGAGGACGTCCGCAGGGCCTACCTCCGATTCGCCGCAGCCGAACCCGAACGCTGGTTCACCGTGGACGCCACGGCGCGGCGCCAGCAGATCGCCGAAACGGTCCGCGCACGCGTGGCCCAGGCGCTGGGCGACGACGGACGCCGGCCCGGGGGAGGCGAGCCGTGAGCGTCTTCGACGAGCTGGTGGGGCAGCGGGCCGTGCGCGCCCAGTTTGAAAAAGCCGCCGCGGCCGCCCGCGAGCTCGCCGGGAAGACCGCCGCCGGGGCCGATTCGGCCATGGCCCAAGCCTGGCTCGTCACAGGGCCGCCGGGCTCGGGCAGGTCGGTGGCGGCCAGAGCCTTCGCCGCAGCCCTGGAATGCACCGGGCCGGAACCCGGGTGCGGCCAATGCCACGCCTGCCACACGGTCATGGAGGGCAAGCACCCCGACTGCGCATCGGTGG
>NZ_DBHHEV010000088.1:432-9935 GCF_057238965.1 Peptidiphaga sp. | reverse complement strand
CGGCGGCTCATTCAGCGTGAGATCGGCGACAAGCTGGCGCGGATGCTGCTCTCGGGCGAGGTCTCCGACGGCGCGACGGTCACGGTGGACGCCGACCCGTCCGACTCGACGCCGGGCCTCAAGCTGACCGCGCGGGAGTAGCGCTGCGGCTGGTGGCTGGTGGGGGGCGCGCCTTTAGGCGCGCCCCCTGGTCTATATTCTGGCGGCTGAACCCAAACCCGCTCTTGTGGCGGGATTGCCCCAGCTGGTGCCTGGTGTGAAGCCTGGTAGCAACTTAGCCGTGCATGAGTGCCGCTGAGGCCGATGGCTGGTGTGGAGGCGCGCCTGAAGGCGCGCCTCCACACCAATTGTTCTCCTATAAAAACGTCAGAAATCGACACTTAGTTCATGAATGAATTTGTTGCGCAAATAATAAGTTTGTCTATTGAAGTTGATTCTAACCGATGTTTTACTGAATTTGATTTTCCTCGGATTCTCTGTTTCTAAAACATGAACATGAAAGGGGAGGGGAATGTTGAAATCATTTACCGCTCTTGCCGCGACGACGATGTTAACCTTTAGCGCCTTGGGCGGCGTAGGGGATGCGGGGTCTGACTCTAGTAGTCTCCGTCCTTCTGAAATCGCTCGCTTGCAGCCTGAGGGAACTCGATCTTTGGACGCGCAACCTCAAGATGCCATATTTCATGACTGCTATGGCGAAACTCGCCGTATCCATGGAAGTCGGAACTTTGTCTCAGTGCATTCCAGAACATACTGTCCGGGTGCTTCAAAAAGAACTTCCACAAACCTAACTCGGCATCGATGGTATGGCTGGGAGCAACTTGCTAATGGTGGTTCGACTGGGAATAAGGAAAGCAACGTTAAGTGGTATTGTCAAGGGTCTGGAACCTATGATTACAAAGCGACAGGGTATCATCGTGCCATACGTAATGGCAGAGTTGGTATTGCGCTTACCGCTACATACAGAAGGCTGAGTTGTTAGCTGTTGGTTGAATCGACTATCCAAATGGGGCCTTATGAGACTTCGTTCTTTCTTGCTTCCGCTGGCCTTTTGTCTATTTCTGGCGACTGGTTGCGTGCATGAGAATTCGCTGTCCGAACAGGGGTCGTCTTTGTCGCCTAGCTCTATCCGGCCAGATATCCCTCCGGAGGATATCCCAGCGATGGAATTAGGCGGCAGAAGGCTGGTGCCTGCGATGTACAATTGGCGCGTCGGCGGTTCGTTGAAACAGAAGAGGCCTAAGTCGGAAGATCGGGTTGACCGCAACCGGTCTTTCCCCCCGATTGGCAATCTAGTTCTCACGTTAAACACGAGGGTTCCTCCAACCCAGGTGAGAACAATTTACTACCCGCATGGCGTTCACGATTCGAAAACAACAACAGACAAGTTGTATTCCGAATGCAGGAAGAATACCAGTGTTTGTCAGGTACGAAATAGAAGCGAAAAACACGAAGTTGCTTATTGCAAGCGACTGGAAAAAGGAAGCGTGCTGGTTGTGCAAGTAGACTATGCAACATTCTTTGCTCGTGATGTCAATGCAGGTATAGGAGCTTACTCAGTTTCGTGGACTATAGAGTTTGAATGATGGACGAGAAAATGATGGACGAGAAGCGGTGTTTTGGCGATTACGCGCTCGAGGGTGCGCCTCGAATTGCGCGAGTGTTCCTGCCCTTGGTGGATGAGGGATCCGACGATTGCCTTGCGTGGTCTGCCCTTGAAGGGTGGTCTCAGGCGGCGCTGAGCGGGTCCGTCTCGTCTATGGAATACCTTGATTGGGGAAGCGGGGCAGGTGACTTCTCTGTTCGTTGGCGCCCGTCGAATGGGCATGCCGATGATGAGACAATCGCGCGCGTCGCCGACCTCCTTGCCACCGTGGCGGGAAGCGATCGGGGATGGACATTCACTCCCTTCCCCGAAATGATTGAAAGTTCCTTAGCGCGGTTGACCTATGACGCTGGTGTCCGGTTTGCGGACGAAGCAGGAACCTGGTCGGCAGATGAAGCGGGAGTCCGGTTGACGGACAAAGCCGAAGTTCTGTCGGCAGACCAAGCGGACGAGGAGCTTCTGGAAGCGGCCGATTGCCTGTCTATTCCGAGGGTAAGCACGTTGATCGATCTTGCGCGTTTCGCGGACCTGTGGCGAGGCCGGGCGCTTCCCGGCGTCGTCCAGTTCGGCGAGGAAGTTCGCCTTGCAGCGCCGCCCTACGGCGATTCCGTCATCGTCTCCGGTCCGGAGTCCATCGTCCCTGTAGGGCAGGAGTTGGGATTGGACTTAAGGGTCGTTTTGGCGAACCAGGCCGTCCCTCCGATGGAATGGTGACGAAGGCTCGAAACAGTCGCATTCTTAAAAACGCTGCGCCGCGATTTATAGGAACGCCGCGCCGACCAGGCTCACGTCGTCGCCCAGTTCCGCGGGAACGACGATTCCCTCGCGGTTGGCGGGGACGAGGGCTTCGCGGGCGACGAGCTCGGATGCCCGTGCGATCCAGTCGGGGTGGGCGATGGCCACGCTTCCGCCCACCACGATGCGTTCGGGGTTGAAGACGTTGGCCATGTCGACGCACATGCCCGCAACCGCGGCGGCTGCGGCGTTGAGCGCCCGGATCGCGTGAGGGTCGCCCGCGGCGGCGCATTCGTCCACGTCCTTGCCGGTGAGCGGGCGGCCGCTTCGAAGGCGCTCGGCGAGGGGCGAGGACGTTTGCGAAGAGAACGATAATGCTTGCGACGAAGACGATGCTTGCGACGAGATCGGTGCGGTGACAGCTTCACCGGCTCGGGCGGCGACGCTGGCAGCAGCAGCGGAGCCTTCGACGGTTTTCGTGACGCCGCGGGTTTGCGCGAAACCTTCAGCAGCACGGAACTCGGCGCCCTCAACGGCACGCAATTCGGCGCCCTGAGCGGCACGGAGCTCCGCCTCGGCTCGGCGGGCGATCGACGGGCCGGACGCGATGGCCTCGACGCAGCCGCGGCGGCCGCAGCCGCACCGAGGGCCGCCGCGCTCCACGCAAATGTGCCCGATCTCCCCGGCGACTCCGTCTGCCCCGCGAATCAGGCGGCCGTCGAGCATAACGGCGCCGCCCACGCCGGTGGAAACCGTGATGAAGACGAAGTTCGCCGTGCCGCGCGCGCTGCCGCAGCGGTGCTCGCCGAGTGCTGCCGCGTTCGTGTCGCGGTCCACGCGCACCTCTAGGCAGGCGGCCCGCGAAAGCGCCTCGCCCAGCTCTAGCCCGGCGAGGACGGGCCCGGTGTTCGGCGGCGTGAAAAGCTTGCCCGTGCGCGGGTCGACCGGCCCGGTCACGCTCACCCCGATCCTTTCGAGGGTGTGGCATCCGGTTCTCATTCGCGCCTCGCCGAGGGCGTCAAGGCACGTGTCGACGACGGCCCGCCCGCCTTCCGACGTCGGCAAGGGCCGCCGGCTCCTGACGAGGATCTCCCCGGCGGGCGTGACGACGGCAGCGCGAATCCACGTCCCGCCGATGTCGAGGGTTCCGATGCAATGGGAGGCGTCGGCGTCCGTTGCGCTGACGCGCGGCGACGAGGGCGCAACGGCGGGTTGTTCAGCTGATTGCCCTGCGGATTTCGGGGCGTCGGACTTTTGAGCGTCGGCGGGGCGCCCGACGGATTGTCCAAACGTGTTGACAGGTTCTCCTTGCGCGACCATACTTAAGTATAACATTATAATGAATCGTGGAAAACCTGAGAGGTGACGCTATGGCGCAGGAGACGATCGACTCCCGCGTGCCTGACGCCGAAGCCGATGGGCATCCGGCTGAAGCCGATGCCCACGTGGGTGAAGCCGATGCGCGCGTCGGCACGAACGCGCCCTCGAACACGCCCGGCGCCGCCCTCGTCAGGGGCCCCGTGCCCCTTTACCACCAGGTATACAGCGCTCTGCGCCGGGAAATCGACGGCGGGCGGTGGAAATCGGGGGATCGCCTCCCGACGGAGCGCGAACTCGGAGAGTTTTACGGGTGCAGCCTCGTCACGGTGCGGCGCGCTCTGGACGAGCTCGTCCGCGAAGGCCAGATCTATCGCGTCCGCGGGCGCGGGACATTCGTCAGCGAAAGCCCGGTGGAGCGCCAGCTCGCCGAGCTGACGAGCTTCACGGCGGAGATGGCCGTCCGCGGCCTGGAGCCGCGCACGGTCGTTTTGACCCAGGAAGTCACCGAATCGACGCCGTCGACGGCGGACCGGCTCGGCATCGCCTCGGGGCTTCCGGTCTACTCGATCGAGCGCCTGCGCATCGCCGGAGACGAGCCGTTGCTCCTCGAACACGTCTTCCTTCCCGAATATCTCTTTCCCGGGCTCCTTTCCCTGGATCTCGGGTCCTCATCTCTCTACACGCACCTTTCTCAGCGCTTCGGCGTCGACCTCGTCAGCGGGCATCAAACGATCCAGCCCGCCCTGCCGAGCGCCAGAGAAGCTGCGTTGCTCAAGCAGGAGCGCAGTGAGCCCGTGCTCCTGATCAGACTCATCTCACGCAACGCCGATGGGCGTCCGATCGAATACTGTCGCACAGTTGTGAAGGGCAGTCGGGCGAAGTACCACATCGACGTCGCCAGGCCGCGAAGCGTATGAAAAGGAAGTTCCGCACCGCGCCCGCATCGCCGTCCGCGAACCGTCGATGCGGCGTTCGAGCGAGCCTCCCGCGCCCAGCGCCTGACCATGCCCTTCCTCCCAATCACCTCAACCAGCTGGAGCGAACATGAGGAGACACAGCAAACGGGCGATCGCAACGGCGATGATCGCCGCATGTGCAATGGCGGGCACGAGCCTCGCCGCCTGTTCGAGCGACGACGCCGACGCGAACACGATCGTCGTCTGGGACTACTACGGCTCGGCGACGCCGGTGAAACCCGCCATCGAGGCGTACAAGAAGAAGCACCCGGGAATCAAAGTCGATTACCAGGTCTATGACTACGACACCTTCCAGGAGAAGCTGTCGACCGCTTTCTCGTCGAACTCGGCGCCCGACCTGGCCACGATCGACATGACGTGGGTGCCGACCTACGCCTCCCAAGACCTTTTGTCCGACCTGTCCGAAATCTCGGGCGAAAAACTCAACGGCGCGTCCATCGACTCCCAGTACACCAAGGGCGCCGTCGACGCCATGACCTACAAGGGCCACAAGATCGCCCTGGCATACGACTTCGACGCCTACGCCCTCTACTACAGGAAGGACATCCTGGAAGCCAAGGGGCTCAAGGTTCCCACTACGTGGGACGAGCTCGTCGAGGTCTCCAAGGCCATGGCCGAAGACTCCAACGGCGACGGCAAAGCCGACAAGTACCAGATACAGGTGCGCCCAGACACCTTCCAGTACTCCCAGTTCCTCTTCCAAAACGGCGGGTCGATCGTCGACAAGTCCGGAAAGAAGGCGGCGTTCACGTCTCCCGAAGGCGTCCAGGCGATGGAGTACATGAAGAAGCTGCTCGACAGCGGCGGCTTGCTGTGGGACGACTCGCAAGGCGACTCCACGGGCCTGCCTGGAATCTCGGACGAACGCATCGGGATGTTCCTCAACGGCCCCTACATGATGGGAGTGCTCAAGGACGGCGTCCCCGGCCAAGCCGGAAAGTGGGCCGTGGCGCCGGCGCCCTTCGCCAAGAAGCCCGGCTCGTACCTCGGCGGCACCGGCCTGGTGATTCCGGCCAGCGCGAAGAACCCGAAGAAGGCATGGAGCCTCATGCAATTCATGCTCACACCCGAGCAGCAAGAGCTTGTTTACACCAAGGCGGGGGCCGCTCCCGCCACGAAGGCCGCGCTCAAATCGCCCAAGCTATCCCAACCCGATCCCTTCTTCGGCGGGCAAAAGCCCTTCGAGGTGTTCGAAAAGGCCATGGCCACGGCGACGCCGTTCCCGTACGTCGCCGGGTGGCCCGACATCGACCAGGAGATCACCAAAGCGGTCGCCTCTGCGATCAGAGGCCGGAAAACCCCCAAGGGGGCCCTAGAAGATGCAGCGAAGAAAACCGATGAAGCTCTTCGCCAATGACGCGGCAGGCGGCGCGGCGCAGCAATCACGCACGGCTACGATCGCGCCGCCGCCGGCGAAACGCGGGCGACGTCGCGCATCCGCGCACTGGGGCTCCCTCAAGGCGGGACCCGAAGCGAAAGGGGTGACAAAATGGTTGACGCAGCCGACGCAGCGGTAGAGACCGAGGCCGCGAACGCCGAAAGCGGCGCGAGCGCCCGAAGCCGCAAGGCGGCCTCCAAACGCCGATCGTCCACGAAGAAATCGCCCATGGAAAGGCGGCAGCGCCGGGCGGGGTACGTCTTCGTGGCCCCGGCCATGATCCTCACCGCCGTTTTCTTCTTCCTCCCCATGGCTTTCTCGCTGTGGTGGAGCTTCACAAAGTACAACGGCGTGACCGACCCGAAGTTCGTCGGCCTCGACAACTACTCCGACCTCTTCGCCGACGACCAGTTCCGAACCGCCGCAGGAAACACGGCGATCTTCGCCCTCGTGACGATGACCATCGGTCCGCTCCTCGGGCTGGTTTCGGCGCTCCTGCTCAATCGAGCGCGCGTCGGCCAGGCACTCTTCCGCGCCGCGTTCTTCCTCCCCGTGACGATGTCCCTGGTGGTCGTCTCGACGATGTGGAAGATGCTCCTGAACGACGACGGGCTGATCAACCGCGCCATCGAATTCTTCGGGGGAGAGGGGCGCCAGTGGCTCTCCGACCCGGACACGGCCTTGCTGGCCGTGTGCGCCGCGAGCATCTGGCAGGGGTTCGGCTTCGAGACGGTCATCCTCCTCGCTGCGCTGCAGGGAATCCCTCGCGAGAGGTACGAGGCGGCCGCCGTCGACGGCGCCGGGCCGTGGCGAACCTTCCGAGCCGTCACCCTGCCCGCGTTGCGGCCCGCGCTCCTGTTCGTCTACGTCGTCGGAATCATCGGAGCGTTCCAGGTGTACGACCAGGTTTATGTCATGACCAGAGGCGGGCCCGCCGACTCGACGATGACCGTGGTCTACTACCTCGTCGAGAAATTCCATCGGCTGGACTTGGGCCATGCGTCCGCGGCCGCATATCTCCTGGTGATCTTCCTGGCCGCCGCGTCTGCGCTTCAGATGAGGCTTGAAAGGAGGCCCTCATGACGGGCAAAGCCGTGGCGAAGGGCGCTGACACGCCCGACGCGCGAGACTCCGCTGAGAAAGGCGCTGCGGCAAAAGGGGCCGCGGCAGAAGCTCCCGCAAAAGGGGCTTCAGCAAAGAACACGGCCGGCGTCTCCGCAAGGAAACCAGCGGAAAAGAAGCGCTCCGACAAGAATCCCGCGGAAAAGAAGCGCTCGACGTCGTGGGCCAAACGCCTTCGGCCGACGACGAAGCGGCGCGTCCTGACGTACGCCTGCCTCACAGTTTTCAGCGTGCTTATGACGATCCCCTGGCTGTGGACGCTTTCGACGTCGTTCAAACGGAGCCGGGACGTGTTCGCCCCGGGCACGGGACTCGTGCCCGACCCGGCGTCGACCAAGGCCTACGAGCGGATTTTCACAGACCAGCCGTTCTTCCGGTACTTCCTCAACTCGGTGATCGTCGCCGTCGTTGTGGTGATTCTCAACGTCGTCTTTGATTCGCTCGCGGCCTACGCCTTCGCGAAGCTTCCCTTCCCGGGGCGGTCGTTCCTGTTCGGCCTGCTCATGGTGACGATGATGATCCCCATGCAGGTCAACCTCATCCCTCTCTACAGGATGATGGTGTGGCTCCACGACTGGGTTCCCTTCCTGGGCCTCGACACGCTTTCCGGAATAATCGCGCCGGGCGCCGTCCAGGTCTTCGGCATCTTCCTCATGCGGCAGTTCTTCGCTTCCATACCCGACTCGATTCTGGAGGCGGCGCGCTTGGACGGGGCGTCGGAGTTCCAGATCCTGCGGCGCATCGTGCTGCCGCTTGCGGCGCCGGGAATCGCAACCTTGACAGTCTTCACATTCCTCGGGGCATGGAACGACTTCCTGTGGCCGCTCCTCGTCTCGAACTCCGAATCGACGCGTACGCTGCCCGTCGGCCTGGCCCTTCTTGCCCGCAAGAACACAGTGGACTGGCCGGGAACAATGGCGGGCGCCGTCGTCACTGCCGTTCCAATGATCGTCATTTTCATCGTGGCGCAACGGAAATTCATCGACGGCCTGACGGCCGGCTCAACAAAAGGATAAACATGGCTACCACACACGATTCTTCCGGCGCGGCCGAGCGCGATTCCGCGGCCTTCGGAGCACCCGCCGGAAGGGATCTCTTTCTCACGGAAATCTGCGAGAGCCCGAGCGCGCTGCTGGGCACGGCGCGCACCTTGGGCGAGCAGGCGGACAAGTTCGAGCGGGTGCGCACCCTGCTCGGCGGGCGCCGCTTGGTCCTCACAGGAATGGGCAGCTCGGCCGACGCCGTGACCGCGCTGGCCAGCGTCCTCGGGCGCCGCGGCGTGGAGGCCAACACTATCCACACGGCCGAGCTTCTGCACTACCGGATGAACGCCTTGGCCCCAGATTCGGCGGTTGTGGCCGTGAGCCAGTCGGGTGAAAGCATCGAGGCGGTGCGCATGGCGGCGGAGCTCCGCAAAAAAGAGGGCGTCCCGCTGGTCGCCATCACGAACGGGCCGCAAAGCCCCCTCGCCGAGGAGGCCGCGGTGTCCATCGACCTCGGCGCGGGCGACGAGCGCGGGCCCTCCAGCAAGACGTACGTCTCGACGATGCTTGCCATGCACGTCCTCGCCGAAGTCCTGACCGGCGGCGAGTCCGTCGCCTCGATTCTCTCCTCCGCGCAGGCGCTCGCCGAAAAGGCCGCGGCGGGCCTTCGCGAGTGGGCCGACGGCGCCGAGGCGATCGGGCGGAAGCTCGCGGCCGCGATCGACGAATCTCCGCAGGCCCTCATGGTGCTCGGCCGCGGCGTCGCCATCGCAACCGCCGAGCTCAACGCGCTCGTCCTCAAGGAATCCGCGCACGTCCCCGCCCATTCGATGGACGCCGCAGAATTCCGGCACGGCCCTCTTGAACTGGCCGCGCCCGGCCTCGGCGTCGTGCTCGTCAGCCTCGAACCGACGCAGGCGGCTTTGGACGCGCGCCTGCGCGGCGAACGCGAAACGAAAGGCGCGTCGGCGACGGCTGTGGGAACCGACGGGGTCGCCGCTTCCGGCCTGCCCGTCGACTACCTGTTTTCCAGCACGGCGCCGCTGCTCGACGCCGGCTGTGCAGCAATTCCGCTGTTGCTGGCGGCTTGGGCGAAGGCCTCGCAGAACTCGGCAACGCCGGGAGTGTTCAACGTCGGAGCGAAGGTGACGACATGCGAATGAGCCGAAGCGGGCATCGAGGCGAGGGGCCGCAGAGCGCTTCGCCGGGAGGACGCAGACCCCGACTCGAGCCGGATTCGGCCGCGCGGGCAGTCGAGTCGGATTCGGCCGCGCAGGGGGCGGGAAGGGAGCCGGAGGAAAAGGAACCGGGCTTGCCGCGAATCGAAAGGGAAGCGGTCGCGCAGGGACTCGACCGAGAGCCGGCCGCGGCGGCATCTTCAG
>NZ_DBHHEV010000088.1:0-422 GCF_057238965.1 Peptidiphaga sp. | reverse complement strand
CCATGGGCAGGCACTTCATGTACGCCTGCGGAAAGCCGCATATCCCGGTGGGCGCGCACGTCGTGCCGCCGTCGGGGCCGGACTGGCCGTGGCGCGAAGGCCCCGAGGCCTTTGACCGGGCCTTCGCCCAGATGGCTGAGCACGGTTTGACGAGCGCCCGCATCGATCTGCTGTGGGCGGCCGTCGAGCCCGAACGCGGCCGCCTCGACGAGGCGCACTTAGCCGTCCTCGACCGAGTCTTCGATGCGGCGAAGGCCCATGGAATCACGCTTCACCCGGCCCTTTTCGTGGGCGGCGAGGTCGGCGACGCCTACTGGGACCTTCCGTGGGCGAGCGGCGTCAACCCGCATACCGACCCCGAACTCGTCAAACTCCAGGCCGCCCATGCCGCGCAGCTGGCCCGCAGGTGGGCGAGCCGCCCC
>NZ_DBHHEV010000087.1:0-9988 GCF_057238965.1 Peptidiphaga sp. | reverse complement strand
CGACCGAACACGCTCGCAAACGCGACAAGCCTTCTTGCGACCGGGACAAAGTGTCTTTAGGACGTGGCGAAGGGGCGGCGCCCCAGACAGAGCGCCGCCCCTTCGATTCGATTGCGCGTCGACCCTGGGCCGACCGCCTCTCGATTACTTCTCGACGACCGCGAGCACGTCGCGCGAGGACAGGATAATGTACTCGTCCGCTCCGTACTTGATCTCGGTCCCGCCGTACTTGGAGTAAATGACGACGTCGCCTACCTTGACGTCGACGGGCACGCGGTTGCCCTGATCGTCGACGCGGCCCGGCCCGACGGCCAGGACCTTGCCCTCTTGCGGCTTTTCCTTCGCCGTGTCCGGAAGGACGAGGCCGGAAGCCGTCGTGGTTTCTGCTTCGAGCTGCTGGATCACGATGCGATCCTCAAGCGGCTTGATGGAGACCGACACTGCGGATCCCCCTTCTATATACTCGTGCTTTGGTTGAGAAAGCCTGGACGCGGGACCCGCCGTCGCGGGGGCCGGGCCCGAACCGGGCACGGGCAGCTTTCGCTGCGCCTGATGAAAGATTAGCACTCGCATGCGATGAGTGCCAGCTTTTCGCCGTAGGCGCAGCGCCGCGTGCGAGACTTGATTCGTGGACGCTATTCCCTCCCCGCCTCGAGACGCCGATTCTCCCCGTTCCGACGCCGATTCTCCCCGAAACGCGAGAGCATCCCGCAATCTCGCCGTCGCCCGCTGGCTCCTCGGCGACGCCGGACGGGCCGTTCTCGCCGCGCTTCCCCCGTACCGTTCAGACGACGTCTTCGCCCTCACTGCGCGGCTGAGGCGCGAGGGGCTGGACGCCGACCAAGCGGCGGCCGCGCTCACGCTGTCTCGCCTGCGAGCGCGGGCCGCGGCCAAGTTCGGGAAGCGCGCGGGCGCGATGTTTTTCACCGCAGACGGATACGAGCAGGCGACCAGGTTGAGCGTCGGCGCCCTGCACGCGGCGCGCTTAGTCGAGGCGGGAGCGAGGAGGGTCGTCGACTTCGGCTGCGGCATCGGCGCCGACTCGCTCGCGTTCACGCTCGCGGGCCTCGACGTTGCGGCGATTGAATCGGACCCCGTGGCGGCCCTGTACGCGGCTGCGAATGCGCCGGAGGCGAAGGTGACATGCGCGGATGGCCTCGCTGCCGAGCTTCCCGAGGCCGACGCGATATGGCTCGACCCGGCCAGGAGGGCCGAGGACGGCCGCAGGATCTCCTCTCCCGAACGCTGGACTCCGCCATTCTCGCGGGCTCTGAGCCTTGCGAGGGGTTTCCCGCTGGCAGGGATCAAAGTTGCGCCAGGGATCGCCTACCACGCCTTGCCGCCGAGGGCGTTCGTCGAGTGGATCAGCGAGCGCGGCCAATTGCTCGAAGCCGTCGTATGGCTCGGTATGGGAACGGGGCGCGCTGCGACGATCGACGGCGAGCGGCTCGACTCCGGCGCGAAGACCGCCGACGAGCCGGCGGTCTTCGTCGCCCCGCGCGCCCTCGGCCCCCTGCTGTTCGAGCCCGACCCGGCCATCGTCCGATCGGGCGGCATCGCGCGTCTGTGCGAGGAGCACGGCCTCGCCCCGGTCTCGGAGGGCATCGCCTACCTCTCGGGCGAGGCTGCGCCGCCGCATTGCGCGGCTTTCGAGGTCTTGGACGTCGTCGTTCCGGAGGCCAAGCGGATCAAGCGGTCCCTGGCCGCGCACGGGATCGGGCGGGCGGAGGTCAAGAAACGCGGAACGGAGGTCGACGTCGCGGCGATGGCGAAGAGGCTCTCGGGCAACGGCGGCGACGCCGGCGTCGTCCTCTTCTCCCCCGTCCTTGGCCGCCATCGGGCGATCGTCGCGCGGCGGAGGCGCTGACCGCGGACAAAGCGCGGGCCGCGCCGAGAAGGCGCTGGCCGACTCAGAGAAGGCGCAGGCAGCCGAAAACGGAGCACGGACGAAGCGAAGGCCGACCGCAAAAAGGCCTCGTCGGGTTGGGGCGGACGGCCGTCACATTTTGATGCGGCCCAGGTCCATTCCCGTATCGACGGCAATGTCCAGGGAGGAAGGCTCCACGCCGTTTCTGACAAGCTCCCACCCGAGCGAGGCGATCATCGCCCCATTGTCGGTGCAGTATCTGATGGGAGGGATCCTGACGGTCACGCCGGCCTTGGCGGCGCGCTCGGCAGCAAGTTCGCGCAGCCTGGAATTCGCGGAGAAGCCGCCGCCGATCACGAGGGTGTCGCAGTCGAAGGCCTCGCAGGCAGTGAGGGCTTTGGCCGTCAGAACGTCGCAGACCGCCTCGGAGAAGCTCGCGGCGACGTCTTCCCTGTTCAGCTCCTCGCCTCGCTCGGCCAAGCCTTCGACGTAGCGGGCGACGGCGGTTTTCAGGCCCGAGAAGGAGAAGTCGTAGGGGTGGCGGGCTTTGTCTTTGCCCTGCGAGAGCCCGCGGGGGAAGCGGATGGCGCAGCGGTCTCCCAGTCGCGCCAGCCGGTCGATGTGCGGGCCGCCGGGGTACGGCAGGCCGAGCAGGCGCCCGACCTTGTCGAAGGCCTCGCCGGCGGCGTCGTCGAGCGTCCCGCCAAGCTCTTCGACGTCGGTCGCAATGTTGCCTGCCCGAAGGATCGACGAGTGCCCGCCGGAGACCACAAGGCCGATGAAACGCTCGGGGAACGGACCGTCGACGAGCTCGTCGACGCACAGATGGCCGACGATGTGGTTGACGCCGTAGAGGGGCTTGCCCGCGGCGAGAGCCAGGGCCTTGGCTGCGGAAACGCCGACCGTCAGCGATCCGATCAGGCCCGGGCCCGCGGTGACGGCGATCGCGTCGACGTCGCCCAGCGCAACTCCCGCACGGTCGAGCGCCTCGTCCAGGGTGGGAACGAAGGTCTGAAGATGCGCCCGCGAGGCGATTTCGGGAATGATGCCGCCGTAACGCGCGTATTCGTCCATCGACGTCGCGGTGACGTCGGCAAGGAGCTCCCCGTCGCGGACGACGGCGACTCCCGTCTCGTCGCAGGAAGTCTCAATGCCCAGAACCGTAATGCTCACGTCCCACAAGTCTAGCCGACGGACGGGCGCGGGTTAATTCTTCGCCGCTTCGCGCCTGCGGACGACGCCGCGGTGCGCCCCGCGAACGGGACGGGGCGCACCGCTCAGCTTGCGGGAGATTCGGTATGGCCGTCTGAGGCGTCGGCTTCGCGGGTCCCGGCTTCGACGCGGCCGGCTTCAGGGAATCTCAGTCTCGCGATCGCCGAATCGGCTTTCCCCTTCGTCACGGACGTAAGCCTTGAGGCGCTGACGGGCCTGGGCGACGAGTTGCTCCGTCGTCGCCGAGTCTCCGAAGACCGAACGCGCCAGATCTTCGTACTTTTGGACGGCTTCGCGATGCGCCTGGCGAACGACGTCGAGGATGAGCTGCGAAAGCGCCTCCGGCGCCAGAGAGAAGGCTTTGGCCGTCACTTTCACGTCGAGAGGCACGCCTCCCCCGTCGACTTCGACGCTCACTTCGCCGCCCTCGCTGCGCGCAAACGCCGTCAAATCCTGCGCCTGCGCTGCGAAGGCCTCGGCGCGCTGCATATTTCTCTGCGCCTCGGCGAGCTGCTCGTCCAACCGAGATTGAATGCCTTCTAGGCCGCTGGAAGACTCGGGAAGTTCCATTAACACATTCCTTTCTGACGGAAAGCGCGGCCGACGGCCGCCCACGTGAAGGGGACGACGCCGCGCCGCCGTTTCCACGCCCTCGATCGCGTGCGGCTGGGCGAGCGAATCGTCTAAGGCGCGCAGCGAAGCGGGACGCAACGCCCCCATGCAGCATCCTAGTGCCTGAAAGCTCCTCGGTCTTCCTGGGGCTGCGCCCGCGGGCCCGACCTTCCGCTCCGGCTCGGCTTGCCTGTCCGCATCGTCTCCGCGCAGTGTTTCCGGGCCCGCCTCGATCCTTCCGTCGCGACGACGTCAAACCTAAGACGGCCCGCGCCCTCAGCCCTTCCCAACGCCAACCTGAGCGTTAAACCCTAAACTCCAGCCTGAGCGTTAAACCTCGAACTCCAAGCCTGAGCGTTAAACCCTAAACTCCAGCCTAAGCGCGTTCAGCCCCTCCAACCTCCAGCTTGAACATTCACCCCCTCGGCGCCGTCTCGGCGGACAAATCGGAGACATCGGCCCAGCCGCGTTTTCCCCGGAATGACGGGCTTATCTCCGAAAGATGGCTACGTTGGAGTCCCCTCCCCCGGAATTTGGCTCTCATTTGCCCGTCAGATTGGGTACTGTGTAAACAAGTTCCTACCGACGAACCCACGCCGTTTATGAAACCCGGGCCACCATCCCTCCACGCGTCCCGCATCGCATCGGCGTAACAGCAAATCGAAACGAAGAACCGGCGACAAAGGAACGGAGAACGAATGTGAACGTGCCTTTCCTTCACATCTTCATCCTGCGCGACTCCCAAGGATCGCATCCGCTGATCAAGCTGCGGTCGACTGGCGCGATCCGTCATCCGTTCGCCGCACGAGGCGGACGCGTCCCCGGCGGCCGCAATGACGTTTACGAAGCCCCACAATTCGCACCACTGAAAGGAACCCATCATGACCAGCGATGACAACTCGCCAGCCCGACGTCGCAGAAGAGGGCAGGCGACCTCCTCCATGCAGCCTCGCTTCCCTTCGAACAGGGAAAGCCACGACGCTTCGAAGTCTGAAGACCGCGTGTGCAAGCCGGAAGTCCGCGTCTCGTCCCCCGCGGGAGCCCCAGCCCTCTCCGAGGCGGAAGTCTTCAAAGCATTCGCGAGCTGGAAGCTGCGCGAAAACCCGGACGCGTGGGTGGGCACGGTGGACGACTGGAACATCAACCCCTACGAAGACGCGTTCGTCATCTCCCCAAGCGGGCGCCGCAGGTCGAACCGGCTTCACCTCATCAAGGGCGAGAAGGGCATTGGATTCGCCCCGTCCATCATGAGCGTCGAAACCGCCTACCGCGAGCTCGTCTCAGAGACGGATTCGCACCGGCGCTGCGAGAACTGACCGAGCGTTTCTTGACTTCAAGTGCGCTTCAACTCGTAAGCTCCCTTCCATGGAAAGGATGCGCATAGGCCAAGTCGCTCGAGAAACGGGCCTTTCGGCGTCGACCCTCAGGTACTACGAACGCGAGGGCCTCGTCGCGGTTGCGCGCGACGGGGCCGGAAGGCGGCTTTACGACGCCCAAGACGTCTCCTGGATACGGTTCCTCCAGCGTCTGCGCGCCACGAACATGCCGATAGGGCTCATGCGCCGGTATGCGAAGCTGCGCAAAGCGGGGTCCTCGACGCTCCGCGAACGTCTGGATCTTCTTTGCGATTACGAAGCCGACGTCCGTTCCCGCATAGCCGAGCTTTCCACGCACGCGGACGCCTTGGACGCCAAAATCTCGCTTTATCGACAATGGATCGACGACGCCGAAGGCTCCGGGCAGACGCATATCCCGCATATTCATGGAAAGGAAAACGATGGACGAGAAGACCGACAAGAATCGGACCCCGGGCGATGAACGCTTCGCCGCGGGCATGCAAATGCTCAACCGGGTCGACGGCGAGGCCGGCGCACGGGTGCTCGACTCACTGCACGACGTCTGCCCCGAACTCGGGTACCACATCGTCGCCTGGGGATTCGGCGACGTCTACTCTCGCGAGGAGCTTCGCCCGAGGGACCGGCAGCTCGTCACGCTCGGCATGCTCACGGCCCTCGGGGGATGCGAGCCGCAGCTTGAGGTGCACGTCGGCGCCGCGCTCAACGTGGGCCTTTCGCCGAAGGAAATCGTCGAAGCCATTCTCCACGCATCCGTCTACTGCGGATTTCCCCGATCTCTGAACGCAATGTTTGCGGCCAAACGCGTCTTTTCTGAGCGGGGGCTCCTGCCGCTGAACGACTGAGGACTGCTGGAGGCTTGGACGCCATTCTGCTCGAAAGGAGCAAAGGCCCCGGCTGAGGGAGCGCCGGGCGGCGTGCAACGCAGACTGCTCACAGCGCAGACTGAAAAGGGCGGGGCCCTGAAAGCCCCGCCCTTTTCGCCGCGGACGGAAGGATCCGGCCGCGTGCGTCTTCTCTACCTCTGGCGGGCCTTGTGCCCGTAGGACTTGATGAGGTCACGGTTGAGGAGGGAGATGAGCTCGAGGGGGATCTCCTTGGGGCACACGCTGGCGCATGCGCCGACGTTCGTGCAGCCGCCGAATCCCTCATCGTCCTGCTGGGCCAGCATGTTGACCACCCTGTCGCGGCGCTCGGGCTGCCCCTGCGGGAGGAGACCCAAATGAACGACCTTCGCCGAGGTGAAGAGCATGGCCGAGCCGTTGGGGCAGGCCGCCACGCAGGCGCCGCAGCCGATGCAGGCGGCGGCCTCGAAGGAGCGGTCGGCGTTGCCTTTCGGGACGAGCTGCGAATGCGCCTCGGGGGCGGCCCCGGTGTTGACCGAGATGTAGCCCCCGGCCTGGACGATGCGATCGAAGGCCGAGCGATCCACGACAAGGTCCTTGATGACCGGGAAGCCCTTCGAACGCCAAGGCTCGAGGGTGATCGTGTCGCCGTCCGCAAACGTGCGCATGTGCAGTTGGCACGTCGTGGTCCGCTTGGGCCCATGCGGGTCGCCGTTGACGACGATGCCGCACTGGCCGCAGATTCCCTCGCGGCAGTCCGAATCGAAAGCGAGAGGCTCCTTGCCTTCGTCGAAAAGCTCTTCGTTGAGGACGTCGAGCATCTCCAGGAACGAGGCGTGCTCGTCCACGTTGTCAAGCGTGTGCGTCTCGAAGTGGCCCGAATCGGACGGGCCGTTCTGACGCCAGTACTCCAGGTTGATTCTCACTTGTAACTCCGCTGCTTCATGTGGACGAATTCGTAGTTGAGGTCTTCCTTGTGGAGGATCGGCGGGTTGCCGTCGCCGGTGAACTCCCAAGCCGCGACATAGGCGTACTTGTCGTCGTGGCGAAGGGCCTCCCCTTCCGGAGTCTGCGATTCGACCCGGAAATGGCCTCCACAGGATTCCTCGCGGTGGAGAGCGTCGATGCACATGAGCTCGCCGAGCTCGAGGAAATCGGCCACTCGTCCTGCCTTCTCGAGAGAGACGTTCAGCTCCTCGGGCTTGCCGGGAACCTTGACGTTCTTCCAGAAGTCTTCGCGCAGGGCTCGAATCTCGCGGATGGCTTGGCGCAGTCCGTCGGCTTCGCGAGCCATTCCGCATCTCTCCCACATGATCGATCCTAGCTTCTTGTGGTAGTAATCGACCGAATGTTTGCCGTTGAGCCCCATGAGCGTAGCGATGCGAATCTTGACTGACTCGCGCGCCTCGACCACGGCTGGATCGTCGGGAGCGAGCGGCTCAAAGGGGCCGGAGGCAAGGTAGTCGTTCATCGTGTCGGGAAGGACGAAGTAACCGTCCGCCAGTCCCTGCATGAGCGCCGAGGCGCCGAGGCGGTTGGCGCCGTGGTCGGAGAAGTTGGCCTCGCCCGCCACGTACAGGCCGCGCACCGAAGACTCCAGATCGTAGTCGACCCACAGCCCGCCCATCGTGTAGTGGACGGCCGGGTAGATGCGCATGGGCACCTCGTACGGGTCGTCGTCGGTGATCTGCTTGTACATGTCGAAAAGGTTGCCGTACTTGGCGGAGACCGCAGCCTTGCCCATACGGTTGATCGCGTCGGAGAAGTCGAGGTACACGCCCCTGGCGACGCCGTCGATCTTCGGGCCCACCCCGCGGCCCTCGTCGCACATGTTCTTGGCCTGGCGGGAGGCGATGTCGCGGGGAACGAGGTTGCCGAAGGCAGGGTAAATGCGTTCGAGATAATAGTCTCGGTCCTCTTCGGGGATCTGCCGAGGGTCCTTTTCGCAGTCCTCGGCCCGCTTGGGAACCCAGATGCGCCCGTCGTTTCGCAGGGACTCCGACATGAGCGTGAGCTTGGACTGGTAGTCTCCGTGCTGCGGGATGCAGGTCGGATGGATCTGCGTGTAGCACGGGTTGGCGAAGTAGGCTCCCTTGCGGTAGGCGCGCCAGATCGCCGACCCGTTGCATCCCATCGCATTCGTGGAGAGGAAGAAGACGTTTCCGTATCCGCCGGTGGCGAGGACGACGGCGTCGGCGACGTGCGTCTCAACCTCGCCGGTGACCATGTCGCGGGCGACGATTCCCCGCGCTCGGCCGTCCTTGACGATGAGCTCCATCATTTCGTGGCGGGAGAAGCTCTCGACCGTTCCCGCAGCCACCTGCCGTTGGAGGGCCTGGTAGGCGCCGATGAGGAGCTGCTGGCCCGTCTGGCCTCGGGCGTAGAAGGTTCGCGAGACCTGGACGCCGCCGAAGGAGCGGTTGTCGAGGTATCCGCCGTATTCGCGGGCGAAGGGGACTCCCTGGGCCACGCACTGGTCGATGATGTTGTTCGCGACCTCGGCCAGGCGGTAGACGTTCGCCTCGCGCGCACGGAAGTCTCCGCCCTTGATCGTGTCGTAGAAGAGGCGGTAGACCGAGTCGTTGTCGTTCTTGTAGTTCTTCGCAGCGTTGATTCCGCCCTGAGCCGCGATCGAATGCGCTCGGCGAGCCGAATCCTGGTAGAAGAAGGCTTTGACGTTGTAGCCCATCTCGCCGAGCGACGCCGCGGCGGCGCCTCCGGCGAGTCCGGTTCCGACCACTATGATCGAAAGCTTGCGGCGATTGGCCGGGTTGACGAGCTTGGCGTCGAACTTGCGCTTCTCCCACTTGCCCTCGAGCGGGCCTGCGGGCGCCTTGGTGTCGGCGATCGCCGACCCTTCGGTGTAAAGAATCTGAGTCATGTCTGTCCCTGCTGGATGGGTGCGAGCACGGTGGCGCAGGTCGGCGCCCGTCGGGTCTTGCGTGTGAGTCTCAGCCATATTCGCCCCTCACTCGATGAATCCGAAGGCTATGGCGTACGGCGGAGCGAGGAAGCCGATGAACAAAGCCAGGCCGCACAGAGCGGAAAGCCCTTTGAGGAACGCCTCGGCCCCTCGCCGTCCGGCGCCGAGGGTCGTCAGCGCCGAGTAGAGGCCGTGCCACACGTGGAAGCTGACGAAAGTGACAGCGACGGTGTAGACGGCGAGCGCGCACACAGAGGCCCAACTGTCCAAATTGAAGGAGACGACCATGCGCTCATACGGCGAGAGCCGATGGTAGTCGCCCCCGATCTGAATCTTCAGGGCCGTGAAATGGAGGATGTGGAAGACGATGAACAGAAGGATCGTCACTCCGCCGACCTTCATCGTCTTCGACGGCCACGATTCCTTCTTCTTCTTTCCCGACTTCACCTTGTACCGGGTTCCGCGCGCTCTGTAGTTGCGAAGGACGAGGTGGGCGGCGGCGCCCACGTGGCCGAGCAGAACGAGGATGAGGCAGATGCGGAAGATCCAGATGAACCAGCCGTGCGGCAGGATCGGGTAGAGCATGTCATGCTTGAGCCACTCGGCGTAGTGGTTGTAAGCCTCGGGCCCGAAGAACATCTTGAGGTTTCCATACATGTGGAACAGGACGAAGATGACGAAAATCAGCCCGGTGAACGCCATGATGACTTTGAGCCCCACGGACGTCATCATGCCGCGCTTCTGTTTCAGTGAGTTATCCACACTTCGACTTTACCCAGTCAGGTCGAAAATCCCGACGTCAGAATAAATAAAGGAACACATTGTTGTGTAATTAATCGGCGACTTTTCGGCAAGGCTGCGAAGCATATGCGCCTTACGTCCCAGGATTCGAGGCAGGCGTCCCGATCATCCTCAGGCGGCGCCCGCCGGCGTTGCGGCCCCCGCCTGCCCGCGGGAGGTCTCGCCCGTCCTCAGGCGCATGACGAGGGCGTCGTCGTCGCCGTAGTACCCCTTGCGCAGGCCGACGGCTGCGAATCCCCTGCCGGAGTATAGCTTTTGGGCGATTGGGTCCCGCGAGCGAACCTCGAGGAAGACGTCCTCGGCCCCTCCTTCCCGCGCGCGCGCAAGGAGCTCGTCTAGAAGGGCGCCGCCGAGGCCGCGGCCGCGTTCCTTC
>NZ_DBHHEV010000086.1:0-10128 GCF_057238965.1 Peptidiphaga sp. | reverse complement strand
CGCCGGGGACGGCGCTTAGGACGACGCCGGGGACGGCGCTTAGGACGACGCCGGGGACGGCGCTTAGGACGACGCCGGGAGGGCGTGCCAGCGCAACGCCGAAAACCCAGTGCCGACGGCCAACGCCGAAACGCGCAGTCGCTACACCTCCGCACGGGCAGACGATAGGACTCCGGCAAAGACTCAGATGGCTCACCAAGACGCTGCGCCCCGCACGGGGCAGGCGATAGCCCCTCGACCGGTCCCGCCTCGCCCAGCGCAGCAACGCCCCCGCATGGGCAGAGGCGATCGGCGGACAAGAACTTCAGGCGGACGAGATTCGCGACGCTCGCGCATACGCCGAGGCGACCACAGGCAGCCCGTGCGACGCCATCCAGACGGGCTTCCATGCGCAGAGGGCCTGGCTCCGCCTTTTCAAAATCGAGGCCTCCCGAAGCCTCTACCCACGGAAGCGGGCGGGTTTCGAGCGACCGGCAACGTCCGGGGCTCTCGCGACACGCGGGCGGAGGATCGACCTCGCACAAGCAATTTCCAGGAATTTTTCCCTAGCTTTACCTACTTTATTGTCAAAATAGCATGAATGTCCGCTTCTTAAGACTAGGCAACCGGCTCTCTCATTAGTATTCTGCATTCAGGGGAGGAAACCGTTCTCCTTTCACAACAGCATTGCGACCGTTAGACAAAACTTGTATACACAACCATCAAGGAGGGTTGCCACGTGGCAGTGTTTCGATTGGACAAGGATCAGTTCAGGCGACAAGTCGCCGAACTGGTATAGGCGGGCGATAAATACGAGGACGCGCAGAACGAGCTCAGCTTTGCCGTGGGCCAAAGCTGCAAGGACCTTCAAAGCAACGGAGTTTGCGCGCCCTCCAGCGACGACGACCGGTGGTCGAACCTGGACGAGCTCCGGCATCTCCGCACGCCGGTCCACACGTCCCTGGTGGCCGTGGACAAAGAGCTGAAGCACGTCTCCGAGCAGCAACACAAGGTGATTGCGGATTTGAGGGCCTCGCTGAGCTCATTCGCGTTTCGGGACGACGCCGAACGCAACGAGTTCGTCAAGATCTTGGACAAACTCGATCGGAAATTCACCTATGTGTCCCCCGAAGGAATGAACCTCATAGGCAACTTCCTTTCCAAAACCCCGGGTTTCGATTCGCTTATAGACGGCATACACAGCTCCAGCTCAGCGCAAGGGCCGAAAGGTTCAGGGCAAGGGCAGAAAAGTGCAGGAGGCAAATGATGGCCACCCCTCACGCCGACCACCTTAACGGCATCAAAACCTGGAGAACGGACCCGATCGAGCAGGCAAACAAACACCTGGAAAAAGTCAGCTCCAATCTCGCCGACATCGCCACGATCAACCGGCGAGTGGCAGCCGACCTCGGCCTCGAAGGGACGACTGCCCATTCAGCCTCCTCTCGCCTGGACAAGCTCGCCACCCGCTTGCTGGACGGCTCTCAGAAGGTGAAACAGCTTGCCGAAGTGCAGCACAAAGCCCTCGGCTTGGGAAAGAAGGCACAAGACGACAACGAGGAGATCCAAAAGTTACTCAAAAATATCAACAGTGCTTACAATACTTACAATGGAGCTAGCGTTTCATTTCCAAGCGCGAAAAAAGATCGCTCCTTACAGAGCATGGCTAAAGCAGAGGACGATTCCGCTCGCGCAGAGGTGGATCGCCAAGCCAAAGATGTACTGCGCGTTTTGCGCGAAAGCACAGAGGCTTTGGCTCGCGACTTCCCTTTTCAGGACAACGAGCCCGCATCAAGGCACGCCTCGGCTCCACCGGACTCAACCGGCAAGGGCAACGGCGGCGCCAACGGCAGCGCGAACAGTTCAGACAACGGGCCCGCAAGCGGCCCCCAGGCGGGCCCCACTCGGTCGGCGACAGCCTGGCACACCCCGAACAGCACCCCTTCGATTGGCGGCTCGGGCAGTTACACGAGCGGGCATCTCAGCCCAAACGGCATGCCGTCAGACGGGCCGGCTTTGCAAGCCTCGCACTACGCGCCTTCACAGTTGGGAGGGTTTGGCCCCTCAAATTCAACGCATTTGCCCGCGCATCCTTCCGCGGTTTTCAATCCATTGGCTGCAGCTGCAACCATCGGCGGCGGAACGGCGGTAGCCGGATACAAGGCGTATCAAGCCATGCGGGCCGCTCGTGCCGCACAGACGTCCTCTCCCCGATCGACGCCCTCTTCAATGCGGTCCGGAGCGGCGATTCGATCGACGCCGCCCTCGTCGGCGAGCATCGTGCGAGGCGCAACCACGGCAGTCCGGTCCACAACTCCGTCTGCCGGAGCGCGCGGAGCGACGCCGCGTGGCGGCGCTTCCGGGGTTGCTCGGCCGATTTCTTCCTCTGCTTCAGCGCGATCGGGCGGCATCCTCCGGGGAGCGACGACGGCGAGCCGGGCTCCGGCGCCCTCGCCGTCGGCTCGAGGCAACGGGATCGTGCGGGGCGCAACAACGGCGGTCCGCAAACCTGCCTCATCCTCGTCCGCGGGAGAGGCTGGCAAGGTCCCCGGCGCCCGGAGCCAAACCTCCGCAACGCGCGAAGCGGCTTCAACACGCGGAGCCGGAGCAGCAAGCCGGACGAGCAGTTCGATTTCCAGGACCGCCGCAGGCCGCTCGGCGGCAACAGGCGGCAAAGCGACAGTTTCTTCGGAACGGGGCGGGACTGCCTCCAGACGCACTTCCGTCGGCCGTGCGGCAAATCGCGCGAACACTGCCTCCCGTGGCGAAACCTCGCGGGCCTTGTCGAGTCTGACGGGCCGAAGCCAAAGCCGCAAGGAGAACGAGCGCAGACCCCGCGGCGACGACTCAGCCTCGTCCACGCAGGTCCGCCTGTATGAAGACGACAGAACGATCACCTTCCTGGAAGCTGGCCGTCGCGAAAACGATCGCGATTAGCTCCCGCACAGGCGGAAACTTGACGAGGCGCGGGCGAGAAGCGATTCTCACTCGCGCCTCGTTCAACGCTGAGTTGACTAAGAGCGGCGTCGCCGTGCGCGAGCTCGGGCTCCGCCGCGGCGGTGGCAGGGCCGCGGCCAGTTACCTCTGGCCGAGATTGAGCGAAGGCGGTACGGCACGCCTCTTACGTCGCCCAATGAGAACGCCAAGAATCAAGGCAAGAGCAAGGACGCCCACGCCGGAGCCGATCCACGCCCACGCGGGAAAACCACTGTCATCCGCTGACGAACCGGCAGCTGTCTTTCCACCCGCCGAGCTGCTCGATAAATCTGACGACGAAGAGCTATGTGGCGCGTTCGCGCCGCTTGTCCACGTTATCGTGGCACCTCGAGCTGTGCGATTAACGCCCCTTATGACTACCTTGTTCCCCTCAATAACCCCATTAGTCGTTTTTATAATTTTTCCTGGCACTCCGATACGCATCGTCATATCCAGTTCAACCTCTTCTCTAATGACACCCTGCTTGCCTATTATCAATAGGTTATTATCACCTTCTCTTTTTGCCTCAACATTATTCAGCGGCTCATCGGACACCACTTTGCACTTACGTACTCCTTTTTCCGATACTGTTTCTTCGTAAGTGGCTTTGGCCAGAAAAGCCTGGAGTGGACTAATGTAATTCTTTAAATTGGAACAATTCTTTCCAATCTTTGCCATCAAGCCTTTAATGTCTTCAAATACTATCTCCGAGTGCATTGAGCCGTTGGATTGAAACTCGAGAGTCCCGTCAACCCTGCAGGCGCTCAACAAAAAGGTCAGGCAGACCATCGTTAGCTTCAGCGCGAATGAGGAACCTTTCACTGCGTGTGATAGGCCTGTGAAGTGGTGGTGGTCGTTCATTTTTGTTTTCCTTCTGCACTCAGAATTGCAGGAAACTGTGCCATTCAGGATAGTACCCTTTTCCTCCGCGCTTCTCACCCACAACCTCATCTCGGCCAACGACGAGCTGAGGAAGAGCAGGCAATCCCAGGCCGGCGTGCCACTCCAAAGGGAAAGCGTGCCACTCCAAAGGGAACGAGTCCCCTCAGCTTCCTTTCCGCGGCTCTTCTTTGCATTCATTGACTTTTCACTTATCGTGGCATGCCAGTGCCCCCAAACGGGTTAGTTTGCGGGGCCTCAGGACGCGTATTCTAAAGCTGTGACGGCAGGGGTTTCTCGCGATCCTGCCGTCGTTATGTCGGGAAGGCGCAGCTCGCGCCCAGGAAGTAAGTGGGGATGATCGCGTGGCGATATTCCGGTTGGACAAGGACCAGTTCCTGCGCCAGTTGAACGAATTGAAGCAGGCCGGCGACGAGTACGAGGCCGCAAAGCAAGAGCTCAGCGTAGCCGTGGACCAAGCCGCTCAAGGCATCGACAATGCGCAGGAGGCTTCGTCCCAGTATTCAACCCTCAAGGAGCTCCAGCAGTTCGGGAGGCCGGCTCACATCTCGCTGGTGACTCTTGACCAAGAGATGGCGAGTCTGTCCTCTGACCAGGAAGAGACGATCGAGGATCTGCGGTGGTCTGTCGACTCGTTCGAGTTTGAAGACGAGGCGGAACGTCAGGACATTCTGAGTACGCTTGACGGGCTCAGCGAGAAGTTTTCTTACACCAGTCCAGAGGGAATGAGCAAGATTCACGATGCTCTCCATAGTTAAACAGCAGTGGACGAGTCTGTCTCGTGTAAAGACCAATAGGAACAATTCGAGAGGCAACCATGGCAACTCCTAACGCCGATCGGCTCAGAGCCATCAATGAATGGAATCCCGGCCTGATCGAGCACACGAATCAAACCCTCGGCAAGATAAGCGGCCGATTGCAGACAATCGCCGAAGTCAACCGGAGGGTCGCAGCCGACTTGGGCATTGAAGGGGAAGCCGCCGAATCGGCGTCGGCCCGCCTTGACGACCTGGCCTCGAGCTTGCGTAGAACGTCCACGGACGTCGACACCCTTGTCAAGGTCCAAAACCACTTCGTCGAAGGCGGCCGCCGGGCTCAGGACGAAAGCAAACAGATTCAAGCAAACCTCGACTCGGTGAACGGCCAAATCGACAAGGCCAAGAGCGACGTCAGAAACACACCGATACTAGGCTCTTTGCTCGAGCAGGCCATTTCCGGACAAGTCGAGCAAATGCGCAATGCCGAACACGCGAAAATCGATACCCAGGCGAAAAGAGTCCTGGAAACGCTGGACGCTCACACAGCCACGGCCGTCGTTGCGCTTCCGAGGCGGTTTGCGAGCGCGCGCGTCAAGAGAACACGATCAGATTACAAGAGGGAAAAATGGGCGCCTAATAACCCCGAGCAGCAGCAAGGCTCATCGAATCGCAGATCTTCCGGGCATTCGTCGGCTCCGTCGCGATCAGCCACGGATTGGCGAGTTTCCGCCCCTCCCGCTTCTGCGGGCACGGCCGGCAGCTACAGCGACGCCGGAAGCCACGGCATCAGCTCGTCTGCGGACAGTATCTCGCTGCAACACTCGCATTACACGACGTCGCAATCGGGCGCGCTCATTCCGGGATCGGTAAAGGCCGCTTTGCACAGTTCGGGCTCGTCGTCGCATTCCTCGGCCGTTTTCAACCCCCTGGCTACAAGCGCCGCAGTCGGCGGCGGCGCGGCAGTGGCCGGGTACAAGGCCTACCAGGCTGCGCGCGCGGCGCTTGCCGCGAAGTCTGCGCCGACCTCAAAGGCCGCCTCCATGCGGTCGGGCGCAGCCGTGCGCTCCATGCCCTCCTCCGGGTCGGGAATCTTGAAAGGCGCGACCACCGCGGCCCGAGCTGCCTCATCGGCGACGTCGGTCGGCAAGGCGGTCCCCGCGCGAGGCGGGGCCACCGGGATAGCGCGTCCCACGTCCGCCGGGTCGACCTCGACGGGCCGTTCGGGGATCCTCAAGGGCGCGACCACCGCCGCTCGCACCGCCACCCCGACGAGTTCCGCTCGCGGATCGGGAATCACGCGTGGCGCGACCACCGCGGTTCGTGCCACCTCATCGGCGACGTCGGTCGGCAAGGCCGGATCGGTCAACGGGGCCTCCGGTGCAACCGCCAACCGCGCAGGCGCCGGCGGCGCGGCGCGAGGCGGACTGGCCGCTCGCTCGACGAGCTCCACCGCTGCGCGCACGGCTGGTTCAGTCCGGGGCGCCACCGCTTCGGGCACAGCCGGACGGACCGTCGGGTCGGCCGCGGGAAGGTCGGCCGGATCATTCGACGGCGGGCGCTCCGCGGAAATGGGCGCCGCCGGACGCGGCGGAGGCTCGGGGACCGCCGGGCGTTCCGCGTCCTCGCGCGCTATCGCCGGTTTGACCGGGGGGCGTCGAGGCAAGGACAAGAAGGAAGACTCCCTCTCACGCCCAATCGAGGAAACGCAGGTTTCCATGTACGAGGACGACAAGACGATCACGTTCTTGGAAGCCGGACGGCGCGAGGAGACGCCGCACGACGGCGCTCCTGCCTGACGGAGGAAGCCGCAGCGGCTTCAAAAGCGCTTCGCGGGAATGCTCCATTGCGGGCATTCCCGCGAAGCGCATGCTCCACCAGCAGGGCGACTGCGCACGCGCAGGCAAGGAGCCCAAGGTTGCCGTACAAGGCAGCGAGGTCTCGTTGCCGCACAAGGCAGCGAGGTCTCGTTGCCGCACAAGGCAGCAAGGCTCTCAATGCAAAGCTAAAAATGGGGTGGGAACCGCCAGGCTCCCACCCCATTCGCTATGTTGTCTGTTCTCGAATCTCTCAACTCCGGCCCCTCAACTCTGCATGCCTCTCAACTCCGTCTTCCGTCGCCTCCTGTCCGTCAGCCCTGCGTCTGCCTTTCACCCTGCTCGCTCCACCAATCTCCGACTCAACGCCTCTTCGTCATATTCGTTTCATCCGCCGTTCCTCGCGTATTCACTATTCGCTTCATCCGTCAAACCGACGTCTGCCCTCTAACTCCGCACCCGTCTTCTGCCATTGACCCCACGTCGTCGGCGCATGTCCGCCGATCTCGCACACATCAACCTCGCGATCGTCCGTCGCCCCAGTCATCCAGCGCAACGACACGCGCGCCCTCTAACATCACGTCGCCACCCCGGCACTCACATCGCCACCCTGATCCGCACCCCGCGCGCATCTCAGCCCCCATTCTGTCCGCCGACTCCGCACTCACAGCTCCCACTCGCCTTTCGCCCTCAACCTTCGTCAACTCTGCGCCTGCCATGCGCTTCCGTCTGCCCGCATCTCACAGTCTTGCTCCAGACCGCGATCCCCAACAGGGTGCGAAGGGATGCGCAGCCCCGCCGGTTGCTCGTTGTACTTCGTCATGGCCCTACGCTATCGTGCAAGCCCCCCAAAAGTCGCCTCAGGCTTCGGCGAGAGCTCCCCCTACCCTTCGCGATCCTCCAATGGGCCCCGCTTCGCCAGAGCGTCCGCCGCGGCCGCGCGCACGCCGTCGCGCACGATGGCCTCCACGAGCTCGGCCACCCTGCTTGTGAAAGCCTCGTAGACGACGAGTCCGTCGGGAAGGAAGCCGCCTCTCATGACGGCATCGACGTGCTCGCGCACATTTGAGGCGCCGGCCGTCGCCGCGGCGAGCGCTTCTCGCTTCGGCTCGACCATTTCACGCGCAATCGGGCCTGGGTCGAATCCTTGCGGAGGGCAGACGCAGGCTATCCAGGCCGCCGCCGTCAGCGCCATTTGCTGCGGCACGCGCCCCTTTTCTAGCAGTCGTATGGCCGGGGCGGGTATGCGCTGAAGGAGCTTCGCCGACCCGTCGGATCCCACCCGGGCCGTCTTGTCGCCCAGCGCGAAGTTCGTCCACCGCACGAACAGCCGGGCGATGTAGGCGTCGGCGTCGAAGCCCGAGGGAAGGTCGATCGAGGGCAGATATTCGTCGTAAAGGGCGGCGCGCACGCATTCTTCGACGAAGGGCTGGGTGCGCGAGTCCGGAATCGTCTCGCGCCCGTCAAGCGCGCCCAGGTACGAAATGAGCGAATGCGATCCGTTGAGCAGGCGCAGCTTGACCAGCTCGTACTTGCCGACCTCGTCGGTGAAGGCGACGCCGTCGGCGTGCTCCCAGGCGGGCCGGCTGGCTCAGAAGCTGGTGCGGCGCTGGTGACGGGCCGGTTTCGGGCCCGCCTGGCGCCGCCTGCCAATCGGTTGCTGTCGGCACGTGCTGGCGAGTTGTGGCAGTATCTTCGGCGCGGGTCGGCTAGTTGCTGTCAGTCCGCGGCGGCAACCCGTAGAATCGTGGCGGATGCCGTTGCGCCGCTGTTTGACACCCGATCGGGAAACATGCGAGCCGGACTCGCGTGCTCACCCGCCGCAGTCGGATCGGTTGTCGACAGGGCTCGGCCGCCGGCCGGATCTGCCGCCCGTCGGCCCAGATTCGCCGTCGGCCAAGGCCGGTCGCCACGCGGTTCGAGCGCCCGCCGATTCGGGCAAGCGCCGGCGCGGCCGTTCACCCGGTTCGACGTCAATTCGACGGCTTGGCGGTTCTTGGCGTCAGCTCGGCGGCTCGGCCGTTCGCTCTGCCAGACGGCGGCTTTCAATCCGCCGACGTCGGCCCGCGCGGACGACGGCATCCACAGGGAGTGCGCACCAAAAGGAGTGCACTCATCGAATACACCCACCCCACAACGACGAGGACTCTCATGCCGATCACCTTTGAACAGCTCACAGCCCGCCGCATCATCCCGGTCGCGGCCATCGACGTCGCCGAGGCGGCCGTGCCCCTGGCCCGCGCCCTCGTCGCCGGCGGACTTCCCGTGCTCGAAGTGCCTCTGCGCACCGCGGCGGCAGCCAAGGCGATCGCCTCGATCAGGGACGACGAGGGGTTGGCCGAAGCCGGCATGATCGTGGGAGCCGGAACAGTCATCAAGGTTCCACAGGTGGAGACGGCCTTCCACGCGGGCGCGGACTTCGTCGTCTCCCCCGGTTTTTCACGGCGGGTGGTTCAGCACACCCTCGGCATGGGCATGCTGCCGCTGCCGGGCGTCTCCAGCGCAACCGACCTCATGGCCGCGGTCGACGCCGGAGCGACCGACGTCAACGTGTTTCCCGCGGCGGCGTCCGGCGGTTCGGCCGCGATACGCGCGCTTTCCGCGCCTTTCGGCGACGTGCGCTTCGTTCCCACGGGCGGCATCTCCGCGAGCAACGCGGCCGAATACCTGGCCATCCCCTCCGTCGCCGCGGTGGGGACCTCATGGGTGGTGCCTCACAGGCTCGTCAAGGCGCAGGATTGGGACGGGATCACCCGGATCGCCCGGGCCGCCGTCGCGCTGGTCGAGGCCGTGCAAAAGATGTGAGGCGCCGTCCGACTCCGGCGTCGGGGCATTCGCCGGGCGCGTGCGGCGGCGCCGGCGTGCCCCTGTTGCGGCGGCTCAGCGCCGCCGCGCCCCAGCTGGGGAAACTCAACGGCACCGACCTCGCCGCGCGGAACCGGCCTCGCGGCGCAGCGACGGCGTCGGCATGTCCCCCGACTGCGGCGGCTCACCCGTTTTCGAGGATTTCGTTGACCCGCTCGACCTTCGCGGCGATCTGCCCGGTGTAGCCCGGGCGTATGTCGGCCTTCATGACAAGCGAGATTCGAGGAGATCGCTCGGCGACGACGTCGACGCATCGCTTGACCACCGTCATGACCTCGTCCCATTCGCCTTCGAGTGTGGTGAACATGGACGTGGTTTCGTGCGGCAAGCCAGACTCGCGGACCGCCTGGACCGCGGCCGCGACCGCTTGGGACACGGAGCCGTCGGGCTGATCGGACGTCATCGGCGCAATGGAGAATGCAAGCAACATAGGGCCAGGTTAGCCCCCGCGAGCGCGAAGGCGCAGACGCGCGGCCAGAGTCGCCGGCGGTTAGCCCCCGCAAGCGCGGAAGCGCAGACGCGCGGCCGGAGTCGCTGACGGTTGGCCCTGGCGAGCGCGGAAGCGCACGGGCCGCGGAGCGACTTCGAATCGTCAAACCGGGTCAGCCTCCGCGAGTGTGGAGGCGCGCCACGCGTCCGGCAGAAATGACCCACGCGGACGGGTCAGCCTCCGCGAGTGTGGAGGCGCGTCTGCATCGGGGCCTTGGGGGTCGATGCTCCCCGGCGGGCAGCCGGAGTTTCGTTCCAGTCCTTCTTGATCGGCGTTGGTCCGCAATCGGCGTGGCTCCGCAAACGGCGTCGGTCCGCAAACGGCGTCCGTCCTCTACAGGCGTCCG
>NZ_DBHHEV010000085.1:4097-10131 GCF_057238965.1 Peptidiphaga sp. | reverse complement strand
GCTCGGCGTTGGCCCGCAGCGATTCGCCGGCCTTTCCCTTGATCTCGTCAGCGTGGGCGAGGATTTCCTCGACGCCTCCGTAGGCCGCGATCCATTTGGCCGCCGTTTTGGGCCCCACCCCCGGGACGCCGGGGATGTTGTCGGCGTTCTCCCCCACGAGCGCCGCAAGGTCCCGATAGTTGGAAGGGAGCACGCCCGTCTTGTTGAGGACGCCTTCGGCGTCGAGGACCTGCGTCTCGGAGCGGGGCATCGGGTAAAGGACCGTGCACCGCTCGTCCACAAGCTGGAAGGAGTCCTTGTCTCCCGAAGATATGTAGACTCGCATCCCGCTTTCTTCTCCCCGCGCGGAAAGCGTGGCGACGATGTCGTCGGCCTCGTAGTCCTCAACGGTCAGCCAGCGGACGCCCATGGCGTCCAAAGACTGCTGGATGAGCTCGATCTGCCCCGCGAACTCCGCCGGGGTTTCGCCGCGGCCCCCCTTGTAGTCGCCGTACATCCGCGTGCGGAAAGTCCCGCCGGGAAGGTCGAAGGCGACGGCGATGTGGGTGGGCTCGTAATCGGCGACGAGCTTGAGAAGCGTGGTGAGAAAGCCCGACACCGCATTTGTGTGCTGTCCGCCGTCGGTGACGAAATTTTCCGCGCGCAGGGCGTAGAACGCTCGAAATGCGAGCGAATGGCCGTCGATGAGAAGAAGAGTCGAGTCTTTCACCCTTATAACTCTAGTGCCTCCCGGCCGCCCCGGACCTTCCGGGCTGCAGCGGCGCCCTCGCGTCGGCCGTGTTTTCCCCCGCGAGCCAAACGGTCCGCCTCCTCGGCGAAGCGACCTGGGCTTTCGGCGAGGCGATCTCGGATTTCGGCCGACGCCAACCCGGGAGCTGTTACGATCGTCGGCATGCATTCACTTGAAGAATTCGGCGAAAGCGCCCTCGGCGAGCTGGCCTCGCGCATGGGGCTGAGCTTCGTCCGCGCGGACGCCGAGGCAGTCGAGATGCGCATGCCGACTGAGGGAAACCGCCAGGGTTTGATGCTTTTGCACGGCGGCGCCAACGGCGTGCTCGTCGAACACGCCGGGTCGGTGCTGGCGAGGTTCAACGCCCCCGACGGCCGCGTCCCGGTGGGAACGGAACTGTCGGTGAGCCAGCTGCGCTCCGTGACGGAAGGCTGCGTGACGGCAAAGGCGACCGTCGTTCATCGAGGAAGGTCAAGCATGTGCGTCGGGGTCGAGATACGCGACGACTCCGGGGAGTTGACCGCCGTGGGAAGGCTGTCCCTCGTGTTCGTTCGAAGCTGACGGGCGTCAGTCGCGGCCGCCGACCTGTTCGATGACCGCGTCGGCAACCTCCCTCATCGTGAGCCGACGGTCCATCGACGTCTTCTGGATCCACCGGAAAGCCTCGGGCTCGGACAGCCCCATCTTCGCCTCAAGAAGGCCTTTGGCCCGGTCCACCCTTTTGCGCGTCTCGAATTGTTCCGCGAGATTGGAAACTTCGTTTTCCAGCGCGAGGATCTCCTGGCTGCGAGAAAGCGCGATCTCGACGGCGGGAATGAGGTCCGCAGGCGTAAAGGGCTTGACCACATACGCCATGGCGCCGGCGTCCCGCGCCCTTTCGACGAGCTCGCTCTGCGAAAATGCGGTGAGCATGACAACTGCACATCTTTTCGCCGCTAGAATCTTCTCAGCTGCAGTGATGCCGTCCATCCCGGGCATTTTCACGTCCATGACGACGAGGTCGGGGTCAAGCTCCTCGGCGAGTTCGATTGCCTTTTCGCCGTCGCCGGCCTGCCCGACGACCTCGAATCCAGCTTCTTCAAGGGTTTCGACGATGTCCAGTCTGATAAGGGCCTCGTCTTCGACGACCAAGGCGCGGTACGCCGTGCTCGGAGTCGAGCCCTGCTCGGTCCCCGACTCAGCATCATTTGCCATATGTACTGTCTCCTTCGACTATGCCTCCGATTTGATTCGTGATGCGTCCATACTAACGCGACGAATCGCACAAGGTGGTGTTTTTTTACCAAAAGCCCGAAAACTGGGAAGGCGCGCTGCCTAGAAAAAGCCTGCCGCTGCATGAGAGTGTGCTCCCGGCGGGACTCGAACCCGCACGCACGAGGCGCCGCATTTTGAGTGCGGTGTGTCTGCCAATTCCACCACAGGAGCCGGTCCCTCAGCCGTGCCGAGGAAGCGTCTCACCCATTTTATGGACTCGAATCGTATTCGTCGAACCGGACTCGCCAGCGGGCATTCCCGCGACGACGACGATGCGGTCTCCGTCCACGGCCATCCCGAGCTCGCGCAGGAGATGGTCGACCTGCGCCACCATGTCGTCGGTGTGCTTGACGTGGGGAACGGTGAACGTCGTCAAGCCCCACGTGAGCGCAAGCTGATTGCGCACGTCGGGGTCGGGGGTGAAACACAGGATGGGAAGGCGAGCGCGCAACCGCGCCTCGCGCCGAGCAGTCTGGCCGCTTTCCGTGAAGACGACGAGGTGTTTGACGCCCAGGGACTCCCCGATTTCCATGGCAGCGCGAGTTATCACGCCGTTGCGCGTCCTGTGAAGATTGCCGATGAGCGGGATTTGTTCCATCCCGTGTTCCTCGGCGTACTCGATGACCGAGGACATCGTCTCGACGCATTCGATCGGGAACTTTCCGACGGAAGTTTCCCCCGAGAGCATGACGGCGTCGGCGCCGTCCATGACGGCGTTCGCGCAATCGGAGGCCGCGGCGGGCGTGGGGCGCGGATGGTCGATCGTGGAGTCGAAGACCTGGGTGGCGACAATGACGGGCTTCGGGCGCTGGCGGGCCAAAGAAATGGCCCGCTTTTGCACGAGCGGCACCTGCTCGAGCGGAAGCTCGACGCCGAGGTCGCCTCGCGCCACCATGATGCCGTCGAAGGCCCTGACGATGTCCTCCAGATTCTCGACGGCTTGGGGCTTCTCGATTTTTGCTATGACCGGGCGGCGGACGCCGACCTGGTCCATGATCTCGTGGACGTCGTCGACGTCTGCGGGCGTGCGGACGAAGGAAAGCGCGATGAAATCGGTGCCGAATTTGAGACCCCATTCGAGGTCCTCGCGGTCTTTTTCAGAAAGCGCCGGAACGGAAACGGCGACGCCGGGAAGGTTGACGCCTTTGTTGTTCGAAACGGGGCCGGGGACGATGACTTCCGTGCGCACGGTCGTATCCGTGACGTCGAGCACGCGGACAGCCACCTTGCCGTCGTCGATGAGGATGCGGTCGCCGGGGTTGCAGTCGCCGGGCAGACCTTTGTAGGTCGTGGAAACGAGTTCCTTCGTTCCGGGAACGTCCTCGGTGGTTATCGAGAAGATGTCTCCGACGGCCAGATCATGGGGCCCGTCGGCAAAATGCCCGAGGCGAATCTTGGGGCCCTGGAGGTCGACGAGGACCGCGATGGCCTGCCCCGTGATCTCGGCAGCCTTGCGGACGCGCCGAATGCGCTCCTCGTGCTCGGCGTGGGTCCCGTGCGACGCGTTGATGCGTGCGACATTCATTCCGGCTCTCGCCAGAGCAAGGATTTCCTCCTGCGAATCGGTTGCAGGGCCCAGGGTACACACAATCTTCGCTCTTCGCATGTACTCAAGCCTACCCGAGCGCGGGCGGCGCGGCACTCAACGCGCACGGCGTTGAGCGCCACATCACGCCGACGGCGACGAATCTCTGCGCTTTCCCAACCGGCTCTGCGCCGCCTCAGGCCCCTCGACTTACCCTTCGGCCGCCTCGGGTTTGCCCTCGCCGGACTTCTCGGCTGCAAGCTCAGAGATCTTCTTGGCCAGTCCGGCCTTCTCTTCGGCGGCGGCCGCCTTCCTGCGAGCCTTCTCCCCCGTGGTCAATTTGTCCCGTTTGCCGGCTTCTTCGCCTTCGAGGCCGCCATTCTTCTCAATGTCGTCCTTTTCGGCGTCGCCCTTTTCCGCGCCATCCTCCGAGCCGATGCGCTCGAAAAACTTCTGACGCGCCTCGTCGCTCACCCAGACGTCGTCGACGCCGGGGTCTTCCTTCACGCGGCGGCGAAGGACGACGAATGCGACAAGCCCGCCGAGGAAGACGACGATCGAGGTCCAAACGTTCAGGCGCAGGCCGAACACAAGATTCGCCTTGTCGATGCGCAGCGTCTCGATCCACAGCCTGCCCGCCGTGTAGTACATGACATAGCAGGCGAAAAGCTGGCCGCCGACGAGCTTGAACCGCTTGCCGAGCAGGGAGAGCAGCGCCGCCCCCGCCAAACACCACAGCAGTTCATAGAGGAAAGTCGGATGGAACGTCGTGGCCTCGGGGTACCCTCCGACGATGTGGCGGGCGTCGATCTCCAGCGCCCAGGGGACGGTGGTCGGCTTTCCATACAGCTCTTGGTTGAAGTAGTTGCCGATCCGGCCTATCGCCTGAGCCGTGAGAAGCGCGGGGGCTATGGCGTCGCCGATCGGCATGAGGCGCAGCCCGTAGCGCCTCGCCACGAGCCAGGCGCCGACCCCGCCGAACGTTATCGCGCCCCAAATGCCCAAGCCGCCGTTCCAAACGGCAAAAGCCTGAAGCGGGTTCTTGCCCCTGCCGAAGTAAAGTTGATGGTCTGTTACGACGTGGTAGATCCTTGCGCCGACGATTCCGAAGACCACCATGGAAAAGAGGAGGTCTCCGACGACGACGTCCGGCCCTCCTTTGGCCCGATACCGGCGCAGAAGTATCCACCACGCGGCGGCGATGCCGCAGATGATCGCCAGGGCGTACGCGCGAATCGTGAACGGGCCGACGCTCCACGAGCTCACCGGCGGCGACGGTATAGAAGCAAGGACGCTCATTGTTCCTCTCCGTGTGCGGCGAGGGCGAGGCCCTCCGCTGTCGTTCTCATGTCGCGCAGCCCTTGCAGGCCGCCCCGCATAAGCGGGCGGATGAGGGCGGAGCCGACGATGACGCCGTCGGCGTAGGAAGCGACGCTCGACGCGTGGGCGGGCGTCGTCACGCCGATTCCCACACACACGCGCTGCGCTCCGGCCGCTCTCGTGCGCGCCACGAGGTCGCGCGCCTTCTCGTCGATGCTGGCCCGCTCCCCCGTGACTCCCATCGTCGACGCAGCGTAGACGAAGCCTCGCGAAGCCTGTGCGACTCTACGCAGTCTATCGTCTCGCGAGGATTGCGCAACGAGGAAGACGCGGTCCAAGCCAAGCGCGTCGGAAACCTGCAGCCATTCGTCCGCGTGGTCGGGAATGAGGTCGGGGGTGATGAGGCCCGCTCCGCCGGCCGACGCCAGATCGCGGGCGAAGCGATCGATTCCGTAGCGGAAGACGAGATTGAAGTAGGTCATGACGATCGGAGTCGCGCCGGCGCCGGCTATGGCCTCAACCATTGCAAACGTGTCAGCCACGCGGGTCCCGCCCTCGAGGGCCAGGCGAGTCGCCTCCTGGATCACTCCGCCGTCCATCGACGGGTCCGAGTAGGGCACGCCGACCTCCACGACGTCGGCCCCGGCCGCCACAAGCTCCTTGGCCGCCGCGATCGAACCGGGGAGGTCGGGGAATCCGACGGGCAGATATCCGACGAATGCGGCGCCGCCGCGTTCCTTGGCCGCGTCGATGGCCTGCCCCACCCTGGACGTTTTCGTCTCTTCCCTCACAGCGTCTCCCCCTTGCCTTCGATGCCGAAGTAGTCCATGGCGGTTTGCACGTCCTTGTCGCCTCTTCCCGAGAGGGATACGAGGATCGTGGGCGGCCTGCTCCCCGCTGCCTGAGCCTCCCGGCCGATCTGAAGGGCGCCGGCCAGGGCGTGGGCCGATTCGATGGCCGGGAGTATGCCTTCCTCGCGGGTGAGAAGCCGGAAGGCCTCCATGGCCGCATCGTCGTCGATCGCCCGGTACTCCGCCCTCCCGATCGAGTGCAGCCACGCGTGCTCGGGGCCGACGCCGGGATAGTCCAAGCCCGCCGAAATCGAGTGGGACTCGACCGTCTGGCCGTCCTCATTTTGCATGAGGTAGCTCATCGAACCGTGGAAAATGCCCAGAGAGCCGGCGTTGATCGTCGCCGCGGTCTTT
>NZ_DBHHEV010000085.1:0-4061 GCF_057238965.1 Peptidiphaga sp. | reverse complement strand
GCCGGCCTCGCACCCGACGAGCCGCACCGACGGGTCGTCGAGGAAGGCGTTGAACAGTCCGATGGCGTTCGATCCGCCGCCGACGCAGGCCACGGCGACGTCGGGGAGCTCGCCCGTGAGCTCGAGCACCTGGGCCCGGGCCTCCTCGCCGATGACCTTTTGAAGGTCGCGCACGAGGGCCGGGAACGGATGCGGCCCGGCGGCCGTGCCGAAAACATAGTTCGTCGTCTCGACGTTGGTCACCCAGTCCCGGAACGCCTCGTTGATGGCATCCTTGAGGGTGGCCGACCCTGCGGAGACGGAAATGACTTTTGTGCCGAGCAACTCCATCCTCGCCACGTTGAGGGCCTGGCGGCGCACGTCCTCGGCCCCCATGTAGATCGGGCAGTCGAGGCCCAAAAGGGCGGCCGCCGTGGCCGTGGCGACGCCGTGCTGCCCCGCCCCCGTCTCGGCGATGATGCGCGTCTTTCCGACCGCCCTTGTCAAGAGCGCCTGGCCCAACACGTTGTTGATCTTGTGCGATCCCGTGTGGTTGAGGTCTTCGCGTTTGAGGATGATGCGCGCCTCTCCGGCGTGGCGCGCGAACTTGGGCGTCTCGGTGACGATCGACGGACGGCCCGAATAGGTGCGGCCCAGACGGTCGAGCTCCCCCCGAAAATCCGGATCGTCCTTGAGCCGCTGCCAGGCGGCCGAAAGGTCGTCCAAAGCCGTCACGAGCGCCTCTGGCAGGTACCTTCCTCCGAACTCGCCGAAAAACGGCCCCTGAACGGCGCCGAGTTGCTGATTCAATTACCTCTCCCTTGCATCGAGTGACGGGTGGTGCCCGACGGCGACCATGTCGCCGATCGCCGAGCGCGGATCGCCCGAGGTCACGAGCGCTTCCCCGACGAGGACGGCGTTGGCGCCGCTGCGGGCGTAGTTGAGGACGTCCTGCGGCCCGCGCACGCCCGATTCAGCCACCTTCACCATGCCGCTGGGCAGGATGTCGACGACCTGGTCGAACACCCGCATGTCGACGTCGAGCGTCTTGAGATTGCGCGCGTTGACGCCGACGACGCGCGCCCCGGCGTCGATCGCCCTTCTGGCCTCTTCGCGATCGTGCGTCTCTACGAGCGCCGTCATCCCGAGGGAGTGGATGCGCTCGACGAAAGACATGAGAACGGTCTGCTCAAGCGCGGCCACGATGAGCAGGACGATGTCCGCGCCGTGGGCTCTCGCCTCCCAAATCTGATACGGCGTGACGATGAAATCCTTGCGCAGCACCGGCGTTTCCACCCGCGCTCGGACGGCGTCCAGATCGTCCAGGCTTCCCCCGAAGCGTCTCTTCTCCGTGAGGACCGAGATGGCCGCAGCCCCTCCTTCTTCATACATTTGAGCCAGGCGGGCCGGGTTCTCGATGGACGCCAAGCTTCCTTTGGACGGGCTCGATCTCTTCACCTCGGCGATGATCGACAGGCTGCGTTCGCTGTTGCCGCGAAGGGCGTCCTCGGCGGAGAGCGCCGAGGGCATCTTTCGCGCCCGTTCCTTGAGGTCCTCGAGGCTCACGCGCGCCTGACGCACAGCCAGGTCCTCGCGCACCCCCGCGATGATCGAATCAAGTACTGCCCACGTCGTGCCCGACGGCTGGCAGCCGATTGGCGACTTGAACGGCGCGAACGGCCGCGGCGGCCTTGTTTCGCGCCTCGACGTACTCGGTTTGCGGCACCGAGTCGGCCACTATCCCGGCGCCGGCCTGGACGCTCGCGCGCCCGGCGTGAACGACCGCCGTGCGAATGGCGATCGCCAAGTCGGCGTTTCCCGAGAAGTCAAAATATACCACGACGCCCCCGTACAAGCCCCTGCGAGCGGGCTCGAGCCGGTCGATGAGCTCGATGGCGCGCGGCTTTGGCGCGCCCGAAAGCGTTCCGGCGGGAAAGACTGCCGCCAAGCAGTCGACGGGCGTCTTCGCCTCGTCGATGCGGCCGGCGACGGTCGATGAAATGTGCATGATGTGGCTGTAGCGCTTGACCTCCATGAACGTCTCGACCTCGACAGTTCCCGGGACGCAGACTTTCGCCAGGTCGTTGCGTCCGAGATCGACGAGCATGACGTGCTCCGCCCGTTCCTTGGGATCGGCCAGCAGATCGCGCTCGTAGGCCTCGTCTTCGGAGACCGTCGCTCCGCGGGGCCGGGAACCCGCGATCGGGAACATCGTGATCCGCGACTGCGAGACGCGCATGAGCGTCTCGGGCGAGCTTCCGACCACGGAGAAGGAGCCTCCGGCGCCGTCGGACAGCCGAAGGAAGTACATGTAAGGAGACGGGTTGATGGTGCGGAGCGCGCGGTAAACGTCAATGGGGTCGGCCTCGCACTCGATGTCCGCCCGCTGAGAGAGGACCACCTGGAAGACTTCGCCGTCGCGAACCGCTTCCTTCCCGGCGAGGACCGCCTTTTCGAAGTCCTCCTGGGAGACCCTCATCGTCGGTTCGTCCGGCGCGCCGGAGTCCAGGCCCACGGCGAAAAGCGGCGCCGGATCGGCCAGGTCCCGCTCCATCCGCCGAAGGCGCCCGACCGCCCGGCCGTATGCCTCGGCGGCGCCCTCCGCCCGGTTGTTCGCATTGACCGCGTTGGCGATGAGCCACACTTCGCCTTTGTGATGGTCGACCGCGACCATGTCTGCGGCCAGGCACATGGCGGCGTCGGGGGCGTCGAGTTCATAGGGGGCCGTGCGCGAGAGCGTCGGCTCCCAGTCGTAGAGCGTGTCCCACCCGAGCGCTCCGACCAAGCCTCCCGTCAGCGGCGGCAGGCCGGCGAACGCCGGCGTGCGGAGGCGGTCGACGGCGTCGGCGAGCATCGACGTCGCGCTGCCCGAAAGCGACAGGCCCTCGGGCACCTCCCCCTCCCACCGCGCCTTTCCCTCGACCGCAACAAGATGGGCGAGGGAGCGAACTCCCACGAAGGACCACCGATCCCACGTGCCGTCGCGCTCCGCGGATTCGAGGATGAACGTGCCGTCGCCTTCCGCGAGGCGCCTGTAGATGCCGAGGGGCGTCGCGTCGTCGACGAGGACCTTTTCCACAACGGGAATGACCCTTCGCGACGCCGCCATGTCGAGGAACTCGTCCTTGGAGGGCCACACCTGGCCCCAACGCAATTCCTCAGGGTTGGAAATCACCCAGCCACCTCTTTCGATTGAAGTGGGACGCAGCAGAAAGCCGCCCGGAATGGACGGTGCGTAATGTCTGCTGTCGACCCCGCTCGTGTTGGTCGTCGTTCTTAGGTTACTAGCATCGGGGACGGGTCACCGACTCGCGTCAAAAGGCGAGACGGGTCCGCAAAACGCCGACGGTCACGGAGCGGCGGTCTATGCGCTTCCCGGTGAGGAGGAGAGGATGCCCAGAATGTCCACGACCACGATGCGGTCGCCTTCGCCTTGGGCAAAAGACGCGGGAATGAGGACGACGACGCGCGACCCCGCCTTCTGATCGACCAGGCCTTCCGCCAGCCCGCGCATCGCCTTGTCGAGCTTGAGCTTGACCGGCTTTCCGCCGTTCCACGTCGTGTCGACGATCTGCCCTTTTGTGTCATAAATCGCGTACTGAACGGCGAGGGTGTCCCCCTTGGACACCTGGTCTCCCGACCCTTCGACAAACGGAACGACGGCGAGTTCTGGAATCGGCTGGCCCGACGCCTTGATCGCTGGGCCGCCGCCGTCGGCGACGGAAAGGGAGGGCATTCCAGAAGGCGCGGGGTTGGGGGCGGGCGCCTTCTTTCCCTGGGCTATCGTGCTGAAGACGTCGACCACGATGATCTCGGCGCTTTGGCGGTTTCCATCGACCAAACCCGGGCGTTTGAAAACGAGCCGGCTTCCCTCCTTGACGCCCACGAGGTCGTCGGCGATGTCGCCCAAGCCCTTCTCCGAGACTTCGGCCAGCCGGAGATTCCCCGAATTGTAGGCGGAGACGATCTTCCCGGCACGCGAATCGAAGGAAGTCGCCCGCAGAAGAGCCGTCTGCCCCTTGTCGATGGCATTTCCCTTCCCCTTGACGACGACGTCCTTGACGACGTTTCTCGGGGCGGAC
>NZ_DBHHEV010000084.1:0-10139 GCF_057238965.1 Peptidiphaga sp. | reverse complement strand
TGTTCGACACCCTCGGCTTCCGCAATCTGCGCAGCAGGGTGCTCGCCGAAATCCCGGCGCGCGGCGGGGGAGGCGCCGACGCGTCGGAGAAGGCCGCGGAGGTCTCCGTTTCGCGCGAGCCCTTCGCCGAGTGGCTCGCGCAGGCCGAGGGCCCGTTCGGCGTCGTCCTCGTCGATCCCGGCGCCCTGCCTTCGGGCGGGGCGGTGGCCGTCGGCGCCCCCGGCGGAAAGGCGTGGGTCCGCCAGTGGAAGGACGATGCCGAGGCCCTCGGCGCCTTCCTGGCCGATCCGGGCCGTCCCAAGGTCTTTCACGGCGCGAAAGGTGCGGGGCACGCGCTTCGCAACATCGGCGTGGAACTCGACGGGGTGCGCCGCGACACGCTTCTCCAAGCCTATTTATTGCATCCGGACCAGCGGGTCTACGACCTCGACGACCTCGTCATCCGCTATCTGGGCAGACAAATCGAGGGCCGAAAGAGCCAGGCGACGCTCTTCGACGACGTCGACTCCGACGACGGAGCGGCGGCCGCCGCGGCCCTCGTCGAGCTCGCCGAAGCCTTCGACTCCGAACTCGCCGAAAGGGGGGAGGACGGCGCCCTGCTCGACCTCGAGATGGCGGTTTCCCGCACGCTCGGGGGAATGGAGGACGCGGGGATAGCCGTGGACGAAGGCCTTCTCGAACAGTTGAGACAGGACTTCGACGGGCGGGTCTTCGCGGCGGCCCGCTCGGCCTACGACGCCATCGGACGCGAGGTCAACCTGTCGAGTCCCAAGCAGCTTCAGGAGGTCCTCTTCGACCAGCTGGGACTGCCGCCGACGCGCAAGACTAAATCCGGCCACACCACCAACGCCGCCGCCCTCGCGGACCTCGCCGTGAGCATCGCCGGACGCGAAGACGACAGGGCCCTCGCCGGCCAGCAGTTCCTCGCCTCCCTCCTTGAGCACCGCGACGCCGTCAAACTGTGCCAGTCTGTCATCGGCCTTCAGCGGTCGGTCCGCGACGGACGGATACACACGACGTTCCAGCAGACTGCGGCGGCAACCGGCAGGCTCTCCTCGACCGACCCCAATCTTCAGAACATCCATGCGCGGACCGCGGAGGGCCGCAGCATCCGCGCCGCCTTCGTGCCCGGAGAGGGCTATGAATCGATCATGACCGCGGACTATTCGCAGATCGAAATGCGGCTCATGGCGGCGCTTTCGGGCGACGTCGAGCTCATAGAGGCGTTTCGCGAGGGCGCGGACCTGCACACCTACGTCGCTTCGCGCGTCTACGGCGTTCCTGAGGAGAAGGTCACGGCCGACGACCGCTCGCACATCAAGGCGATGAGCTACGGCCTGGCCTACGGGCTCTCCGCCTACGGGCTGTCGAAGCAGCTGCGCATTTCGGTGGCCCAGGCGCAGGCGCTCATGGACGATTACTTCTCACGTTTTGGCAGGGTGCGCACGTATCTCGACTCCCTCGTCCAAGAGGCCCGCAAAGAGGGATACACTCAGACGATCCTTGGACGCCGCCGATATCTTCCCGATCTCAACTCGACCAACAGGCAGGCGCGGGAGGCGGCCGAACGCATGGCCCTCAACGCCCCGATCCAGGGATCGGCGGCGGACATCGTCAAGCTCGCCATGGTCGCCGTGGTCGATTCGATGAAGGGGATGCGCTCGCGCGTCCTGCTGCAGGTCCACGACGAGCTCGTTCTGGAAATCGCGCCGGGGGAGCGCGAGGCCGTCGAGGCGATCGTCCGGCGGGAAATGGAGAATGCCGTCGAGCTGGCGGTTCCGCTTTCCGTGGGCATAGGCGTGGGTTCGTCTTGGCGCGAGGCCGCTCACTGACGCCTCCGTTTTGCGCGGACGATGAGCGTTCCGGGAATCCAGGGAGACCGCTCCGGGCCCCAGCCGCCCCACACGACGTCCCTCCCTTTCGGCCACTCAGGCTCCCACACGCGTTCGATCGCGAAGCCCGCAGCCGTCAGGGCGTTCATGTGCTCGCTCAGCGTGTGGTGGCATTCGACGTAGACCAGTTCGCCGTCGTCCCCGCGCTCGACGTAAGGAGCGGACGAGAAGTAGGACGTCGTGACGGTCATGTCGCGCTTCGTCGGCGAGTCGGGGAACATCCATCGCGCGGGATGCGGAGCCGAATAGGCGAAGACCCCTCCTGGAACGAGCACTCTCGCCACGCCGGCAAACAGGTCCTCTAGGTTTTCGACGAAGGGGACGACGCCGAAGCTCGTGAAGACGACGTCGAAGGAGCCCTCGGCGAAGGGAAGCCGGAGCCCGTCCGCTGCGACGAGGGGCGCCTCCGCGGACGCGGACGCGTTGATCGACGCGGCCTCGGCCAGCATGCCGAGTGAGACGTCGGTCGCGACGACGCGGGCGCCCAGGCCGGCGAGATATCTGGAGCACTGGGCCGCCCCCGCCCCGATTTCGAGGATGCGGGAGCCTCGAAGCTCCAACGGATCGCCCAGTACCTCGGCCTCGGATTCCTCGAGTCCCTCCGGCCCCCACACGAAGTCGGCCTCGCCCAGCACGTCGCCGTGTTCTGCCAGGTAGTCCGCGGCGTTGGCGGACCACCAGCGCGAATGCGCAACGCTGGGACGTTCGTCCGGGTCCAGGGGCTCGCGGCCTACCCACATGGCAGTCTCCTTTGTGTGACAAAGCCCGGTTCAGAGCCGATTGAGGGAATCGATCAGATTATCCGCGTCATGACGCCACAAAGCGCTTGCGCAGCCGAGAATCGTCCCGTAGACTCTGGACTTGGTGTGGGCCTTCCACATCGTATTTATCCATATCTCTACAATTGTCCGTATCGGAGTCATTATTTCATGACCGCAAACACCCCCGCCTCGCTGCCCGAGGTCGCAATCAACGACATCGGGTCCGAGGAAGTCCTTATCGCCGCCGTCGATGCAACCATCAAGTATTTCAACGACGGCGACATAATCGAAGGAACTGTCGTCAAAGTCGATCATGACGAAGTTCTTCTCGATGTCGGCTACAAGACAGAGGGGGTCATCCCCTCGAAGGAACTGTCGATCAAGCACGACATCAATCCCGACGAAGTCGTCGAAGTCGGCGACCAAGTCGAGGCGCTCGTCCTCCAGAAGGAAGACAAGGAAGGCCGTCTGCTCCTTTCGAAGAAGCGTGCGCAGTACGAACGTGCGTGGTCGCAGATCGAAGAGGTCAAGGAAGCCGACGGTGTCGTCACCGGTACGGTCATCGAAGTCGTCAAGGGCGGCCTCATCCTCGACATCGGTCTGCGTGGATTCCTTCCCGCTTCCCTCGTCGAAATGCGTCGCGTCCGCGATCTTCAGCCCTACATCGGCCGGGAGATCGAGGCGAAAATCATCGAACTCGACAAGAACCGCAACAACGTCGTCCTCTCGCGCCGCTCGTGGCTCGAGGAGACCCAGTCCCAGGCGCGCGGCGAGTTCCTCACGAACCTCAAGAAGGGGCAGGTGCGCGACGGCGTCATCTCCTCCATCGTCAATTTCGGCGCCTTCGTCGATCTCGGCGGCGTCGACGGCCTCGTCCACGTTTCCGAGCTTTCCTGGAAGCACATCGACCATCCTTCGGAAGTCGTCGAGGTCGGCCAGAAGGTCACCGTCGAAGTCCTCGACGTCGACATGGACCGCGAGCGCGTCTCCCTTTCGCTCAAGGCGACGCAGGAAGATCCCTGGCAGACTTTCGCGCGCACCCACGGCATCGGCCAGATCGTGCCCGGCAAGGTCACGAAGCTCGTGCCCTTCGGCGCTTTCGTCCGCGTCGAGGACGGCATCGAGGGCCTCGTCCACATTTCGGAGCTGGCCCAGCGCCACGTCGACTTGCCGGAGCAGGTCGTCAAGGTCGGCGAGGACGTCTTCGTCAAGGTCATCGACATCGACTTGGAGCGCCGCCGCATCTCCCTCTCGCTCAAGCAGGCCAACGAAGGCGTGGACCCCCACTCGGAGGATTTCGACGCTTCGCTTTACGGCATGGCCGCGGAGTACGACGAGGACGGCAACTACAAGTATCCCGAGGGCTTCGACCCCGAGACGAACGAGTGGCTCGAAGGCTTCGAGGCTCAGCGCGAGGCTTGGGAGAACGAGTACGCCGCAGCGCAGGCCCGCTGGGAGGCCCACAAGGCTCAAGTCGCCAAGGCGTTGGAGGCCGACGCCGCCGCTGCCCCGGCGCCCGAGGAGTCCGAGTCGGCTCAGGCTTCTTACTCGTCTGGCTCGGAGACGGGCGGAACGCTCGTGTCCAACGAGGCTCTCGCCGCGCTGCGTGAGAAGCTGACGAATAACTGACGGCTGGCCGCTCGACGGACCGGTCGCCAAGGCGCGGGGCTCGGCAGAGCCCCGCGCCTTCGTTGCGTCCGCGCCCAGGCGGGTGCGGACACGAAACGGCGGTTTGGAGGCTTCGCGGGGCCTCCTTTGCTTCCCGCGCCCGCGGCGTGACCCGGCTTCCCAAGGGCGGCGGATCGATTGGGACCCTCGTCGCGCTCGGCGTCCCGTGCGTTTCCCGATTCTTTCTTGGAGTCGATTCCCCGGCCGCGCCCCTTGACCTGCTGTGGGCTGCGTCTCTAACCTGAGTATGTCGGCATGTGGAACTTTAGTTCCGCATCGTGGAAGTTCTCTCCTGCCGACAACGGAAACCTACCGGTTCTACCGGAAGTTGAAGGGAAGAGATGTGTCAATGAAGACAACACCCCCTGGCGGCGATGCCGTCACCTCTGCTGAGCGGGCCGAAATCGCGGCCACCGGCACTGTCGAAAGCTTGCAGCCTACGACCCGTCGAACGATGGGCAAGACCTCCTACTTTTTCGCCTGGCTTGGCGGATGCGTTTCCATCGGAACGTTCACGATGGGCTCGAGTCTGGTGGGAACGCTCAATCTCCTGCAGTCGATCGTCGCCATGACGATTGGATGCTTCGTCATTGGATTCTGCCTCATGCTCAACGGGGCGGCCGGATACAAGTACGGCATCCCATTCGTCGTTCACGCGCGGGCGTCTTTCGGCTTCCATGGGACGGCCCTTCCTGGGCTCGTACGAGCCGTTCCCGCCCTTGTATGGTACGGATTCCAGAGCTGGATCGGAGCCGCGGCGCTCTCGAAGTGCTCGGGGATCATCTTCGGCTTCGAGAACGTCTGGTTCTATTTCATCGTCCTCCTGGGGCTTCAAACGCTGCTGTCCATCTTCGGCTTCGAGGGGATCAAATGGCTGGAGAACGTCGGAGCGGTTTTCATCATCCTCTCGCTGATCTACATGTTCGCCTCCACCGTCGCGAAGTACGGAGACCAGATTTCGGAGTCGCTTGGGGCGGGGAACGAGGGCACGTGGGGCCTGAAGTTCTGGAACGCGACGATGCTGTTCTTGGGCATCTACGCCACGATGATCCTCAATGTCTCGGACTATTCACGCGAGCACTCGAAGGGAACGGGCCGCAGCCTGCTGACCACGATCTACGCTTTCTCGATCCTTCCCGTCACGGTGTTCATGGGGCTCATCGGGCTCATCGTCTCGCAGGCCACCGGAACCAAAGACCCCATCGACGTCTTCTCGGGAGCGGTCGACAACAAACTCCTTCTCATCGTCACGCTTCTGTTCATCGTTTTCGCCCAAGTGACGACGAACGTCCTCAACAACGTCGTGCCCCCGGTCTACGTGCTGCAAGACATTTTCAAGATCCCGTTCAAACCGGCCGTTGCCCTTGTGGGCCTGCTCTCGATCGCCACCTTCCCATGGAAGCTGGTCTCCAAGGAGTCGGCCGACGGGCTGCAGACCTTCGTCCAGATCTACTCGGCCTTCCTCGGGCCCGTTTTCGCGATCATGGCGGTCGATTACTATCTGATTCGCCGCCAGCGGCTCGACGTCGTCGAACTGTACAAGAAGGACGGCAGATTCAGGGGCGTCAACTGGGCCGCCTACGTCGCCACCCTGGTCGGCGTCGCCGTGGCCTTCGTCTTTGAGTCGGTCGCGTGGTATTCGTCGCTCATCCCGGCGGGCCTCATTTACTATCTGCTCATGACGACGGCGCCTTCCAGCTTGAGACGGTACGTCGAAGCTGAAGGCCGCGAGGGTCGCTCCGAAACCGAAGGCGACGACGCAGATCGCGGCGAACCCGACGGCGCCTTCAGCGCGCAAGGCAAGACCGGCGCCTTCAGCAGCACGCAACGCAAGGAAGGAAGCCAGGCATGAGAATCCTCGTCGTCAACGTCAACACGACCGAGTCGATGACCGAGTCGATCCGCAAGGGAGCCGCGGCCGCGGCGTCGCCCGGAACCGAAATCGTCGGCCTCACGCCCTTCTTCGGCGCCGACTCGTGCGAAGGGAACATGGAAAGCTACCTCGCCGCCGTCGCCGTCATGGACAGGGTCCTCGCATACGACGAGCCCTACGACGCCGTGGTCCAAGCCGGATTCGGCGAACACGGCCAGGAGGGGCTGAAAGAACTTGTCGAAGCGCCCGTCGTCGACATCACCGACGCCGCCGCCCATCTGGCGATGCTCTTGGGCTACCGCTATTCCGTGGTCACCACCCTCGACCGCGCGGTTCCCCTCATCGAGGAGCGCCTGCTTTTGGGCGGCCTGTCAAGCCACTGCGCCTCCGTTCGATCGTCGGGCCTGGGCGTCCTGGAGCTCGAAGGGGAGGAGAGCAAAGTGGTCGACGCGATCGTCAGGCAGGCCGAGCTCGCTTTGAAAGAAGACGGCGCCGAAGTGATCGTGCTCGGCTGCGGGGGAATGGCCGGCCTCGACAAGGCCATCGAGGAAAGGACCGGCGCGCCCGTGGTCGACGGCGTCGCCGCGGCCGTCAAGCTCGCCGAATCCCTCGTGGGGCTCGGCTTGAAGACGTCGAAGGTGCGCACGTACGCGCCGCCGCGGCCCAAGACAATCGTCTCTTGGCCGCTGTCGCGCCACATCTCACGAGGCGGATCGAGCGCGCAGCGAGATTCGTCGGGCCGTCGCGCCTAAAGCCCGCCGCGTTGCGGCGTCTGTCACGCACAACCGAATCTGTCACGTACAACCAAATCCATCACGCAACAAGTCGGCGGCGTCCGCATCACGCAATTCAGCGGACGCAGCCGAACCGGACCGAAAGGTCCGTTGGCCCTTCCCGCCACCCCGCGGGCTGCGGCCGACTCTTACATCGCGGGGGAGTTCCGAAAGGGACGCCGCCGGTTTGCGGCGAGGACGCCGCAAACCGCCTACAGAAAGGAATTCCGTGAGTACACAAGTTCCCGAGGGCCTTTCGCCACGGCTGTACAACGAGGACCTGGCTCCGGCCGAACAACGAACCTGGACGTTCTACTCCCTTTTCGCCATGTGGATGTCGGACATCCACTCGATCGGCGGATACACCTTCGCCGCGGGGCTCTTCGGCTTGGGGCTGGGCGCCGGAAACGTTTTCTTGTCGCTGACTTTCGGCATCATCATAGCCTTCATGCTCATGAACCTCTCAGGTTGGATGGGGCAGGCGACGGGACTGCCGTACCCGGTTCTCGCGCGCATCGCCTTCGGCACCTTCGGCGCCAACGTCCCCGCGCTCATCCGAGGCTTCGTCGCCATCGCCTGGTACGGCATCCAGACCTATCTCGCCTCCCACGCCGTCGTCATCCTCGTGCTCAAGCTCGTTCCCGACCTCAAAGGCACCGCCTGGACAACGACGGACATCCTGGGCCTGTCGCTGATCGGATGGGTAGCCTTTCTCCTTATGTGGGCGCTCCAGCTTTTGCTGCTGCGCAACGGCATGGAGACGATTCGCCGCTTCCAGGACTGGGCGGGGCCGGCCGTGTGGGTGGTCATGGCTCTTCTCACCGTCTACATTCTCTACCAAGCCGATTGGCAGGTGAACCTCGATCTCAGCAATGCGACGCCGAAGTTCGGAACGCTTCACGCATTCCTCGCGGCCACGGCTTTGACGGTCAGCTACTTCTCCACGCTCATGCTCAACTTCTGCGACTTTTCGCGCAATGCGCCAGATCGCCGTTCGGTCACGCGGGCCAATCTGTGGGGGCTTCCCGTCAACTTCATCGCCTTCTCGGTGGTCTCCGTGCTTGTCACGGCGGGACCCCTCAAAGCCCACGGAAAGTACGTCTACGACCCCGTCGAGGTGGTCGGCCGCATCGACTCGGTGCTGGCCGCGATCCTCGGGGCGATCACCTTCGCGGTGGCGACCCTCGGCATCAACGTCGTGGCAAACTTCGTCTCGCCGGCGTACGACTTGGCCAACGCCGCCCCCAAGCACATCGACTTCAAGAAGGGCGGCCTAATCTCGGCCTGCATCGCCCTGGTCATCCTTCCCTGGCAGCTGTTCAAGAACCCCGTTGTCGTCAACATCTTCCTTGAAGGAGTCGGGGCGGTGCTCGGACCGCTGTTCGGGATCATCATGGTCGACTATTTCATCTTGCGCAGGCAGAAGGTCCTCGTGCTGGATCTGTTCAAGGAAGAGGGGCACTACACCTACGCCAAAGGCTGGAACATGAAGGCCATATGGGTGACCGTGGGATCCTCGATCGTCTCCGCGGCCTTCGTGATCCTCGGAGTCCTCGCGAAGACGGACGGCCCCTTTGCGAAGGGAGGCAAGGCCGCCCTTGACATGCCGTTCTTCGAGGCCGCCTCCTCCTTCTCGTGGTTCATAGGCGCGGCCCTCGGCGGCCTTCTGACCTACCTGACGATGAGGAACGACGATTCCCTTCGCAAGTCCGTAGCCGCCGCATCGGACGCCGAAGCCGAGAACGCGAACGAGGCCGTCCAGGCTTAAAATTGAGCGGGGCGGTCGGCCTCCGCCGAGAGGGCGCCGGCGATGTCGTCGGCTGTGCAGTACAGCGTTGGAACTATCGAGTTTTTGATGAGGTAGTCCGTGATGCGCTCGGCGGGGGCCGAAACGGAGACGGCGAGATACAGATCGCCGGGAACCGGAACGGCCACGCAGCGCAGCCCGCGTTCGTGTTCGCCGTTGTCGAGCGCGTAGGAGCGTTCGCGGGTCAGTTCGATTTCCCGTATGAGTTCGTCCTTGTCGGTGATCGTCGTCGGCGTGAAGGCACGCAGCTGGGTCCGTTCGATCGTCGCGAGAGCCTGAGCATGGGGCATGGCCGCGAGAATCGCCTTGCCGACCCCGGTGGCGTGGAGGGAGACCTGGTTTCCGACCTCGGTGAACATGCGCCGTGCGCGCTCGGAGGGGACGTGGGAGATGTATCGCGCATAGTCTTGGTCGAGCATCGCCACAGAAACCGATTCGTCCAGGGTGACGACGGCTTTCGTCAGAATCGGGCGGAGGGCCACCCCGAGGGCGCCGCCCGCATAGCGCGAAAGCGAGATGAGCCGGGTGCCCAGGGCATACTTCCTGTGCGGCGTCTGATAGATGTAACCGCTGGCCATGAGCGTGCGCAGGAGGCGATGGGCGGTGGGCCTCGGCAGCTTCGCCTGTTTGCAAATGTCCGTCATGCTGATCGGCGAACCGGCCGAGGCGACGATCTCGAGTATGCCGAAGGCACGGCTCACAGCCTGAACCGTGGAATTTGATCGCGAGGTTTGCTTCTCGGTGGACATAAGCTGCTCCTTAGGCTGACTTACGTAGCCTACCGCATCGGTATGGCTAGGTCTGCGGCTAGCAGCGCATGCCTCACAAGCTCAGAAATGATAAGAACGTCAAAACATAACTGACAAAATCAAAACAAAATAAAAACGACGTTTTCTTTCCGCTTCCGCATCGTGGAATTTTGCGTTAGAATCGTGGAAAGAGAGCGCGAAGTTCCCAGATCAACGACGATTTAGAAAGGGAAACACCAATGGCAACCAGGAAAATTTGGCGCGCCGAGCGCGTCGTGCTTCCCGGCGGCGAAAAGCCCGCGGCGATTGCCGTCGAAGACGGCACGGTGGTTGGAATCCTCGAAAAGGACGCCCCGTGGGAAGCCGACGAGGAAGTGCTCATTCCCGACGACCAGGCTCTGATGCCGGGTCTGATCGACATTCACGTTCACGTCAACGAACCGGGCCGCACGGAATGGGAAGGGTATGAGACGGCCACCCGGGCCGCCGCGGCGGGAGGATTCACGACCCTCGTCGACATGCCCTTGAATTCGAGCCCGTGCACCACCTCGCTCGAAAACCTCGAACTGAAGAAAGAGGCGGCGCGCGGCAAGCTTTCCATGGACGTCGGCTTCTG
>NZ_DBHHEV010000083.1:0-10340 GCF_057238965.1 Peptidiphaga sp. | reverse complement strand
TCGCGCACTGCATCTTCGCGTCGTCCTTGCACGGCGCCCAGCTGACCTTCTGCCTGTAGAACTTTTCAAGCCCCTTCGGGACGTCCCCCTTGCGAGCGCCGATCGAACCGCCCGGCGACGCCGTCGGGCTTCCCGGCGAACCAGTCGAACCTCCCGGAGGGCTAACCGAATTTCCGGGAGAACTTGTCGGGCTTCCAAGCGAGCCAGTCGAACCGCCCGGCGACCGACCCGCAGACGGGCTCGCCGTCGCCTTCGCCGCAGGAACACCCGCATCGGCACGGGCAAAGGCATCCGCCCCCGACGACGGATCCAAACGCACCGGCGAATCGCCCGCGCGCATTGACGCAGCGTCCGCGTGATCCGGCGGAGCACCGGCCGCTGCAGGCTGAGCGACGACGGCCAGGGCAAAAGCCGATGCGGCCGCAAGAGGATGCAACAAACGCCTGAATGTTTTCATCTCTTCTCCCAAATTGATTTAGCCGGTTGCAATCCACCTCGCTAGGCGGATGCAACCCATATGAAGGACCGAAACCCGGGCGACTCGCCGGAGTTTTACCCGCAGTGACGCTCGCCGCGGGCCGTGAGACCGACACAGACGCACAAGCGTCAGTCCAGACACAAAGCCCGAAACATTGTATCTCTGCAGCAGCTATTTTACTTGTTCCCCCTAGGCGGCGCTACCGTTTTCAAGACCTTCCCATGAGGTAGAAGGGAATGCCTGCAAATCAAGGAAAGTTCAACCGACGTTCGACTAAAGGACATCACCGACAAAAAGAGCATCCACTATACGTAATTGTTGCAGCCCGTTTGCGCTGAATAACGTCCCCAGCACATCCGAAGACGAAAAAGCACACTCGAAAGTAAAAAGAAGGCGACATCGACCGTTAACTCACATCGAAGTCAACGGCCGATGTCGCCCGCAATTTATCTGCATCGCAAGGCCGACCTCAGCGTCGTGCTCAGCCCGTCTGCATCGCAAGGCCGACGTCGGCGTCGTGCTCAGCCCGTCTCCATCGCAAGGCCGACGTCAGGATCGTCGGCAGCAATGGTCATCCAACGGGCGGCGAAATACGTTCCGCAGCGTTCTGTCTTTGCCCCTGTGGCTTTTCCACCGGGCAGTCCAACCCGTCCTTGGGAACTTCGCCGGTCAGCAGATATTTGTCGACGGGCGCCTTGATGCAGGAACCCGCCCTGGCGTATGCCACGTGGCCCTCGCCTTCCCAGCTCAGCAGCACCGAGTTGTCGAGCGCTCCGGCGAAGGTTTGAGTCCAGGAGTAGAGCGTCGCCGGATCGTGCCTCACCCCGATCACCACGATCGGAGCCAACCCCTTCGCAACGTACCGCCCCGGGTTCTTCTTCGGGTGATGCCGCAGCCCGGCGCAGATGTATCGGTCCTTCGTGTCAACGCCCTCTGCGCCGAAAACCGGCGCTTCCCTCTTGAGACGCTCGCTGTACTTCGCATATTCGGACTGCGGGTCAAGCACATAGTCCGCGCAGTTGATCGCTATAAGGGCCTCGGCGCCGTTGCTGGAGGCAGTTGGGCCGGAGTCCGACCCTGATTCCACGAAGGCCGAGCCGTCGTTTTCCTTCACCAGCTTCCTCAGCTTCTCATCGAGATCCGGCCATGAAGCGTCGCTGTACAGGTACTGCCTGACCTCGCTTGTCAGAAGGGAACGCGTGAGTTTCCGATTCGGATTCGACGTCGGGAACGGATTTTTGAACGCCTGATCGAACAGTGCGCGCATCTTCTTCTTTGCCGCGTCCACCGTCGATCCCAACGGACACGCGCCCGTATTCACGCAGTGTTGCGCATAGCGCTCAAAGGCATGCTCGAATCCGAGCACCTGCTCGTATGCTCTGCGGCTGTCCCGCATGCCGGTGTCGACGGCGCTGTCAAGCACCATCCTGCCGACTTTCTTCGGGAAGAGGTCGGCGTACATTCCGCCCAAGGACGTGCCGTAGGAGAATCCGAAGTAGTTGAGCTTCTTATCGCCCACCAGGCTGCGCATAACATCCATGTCGCGCGCAGCCGACTCCGTGCCGACATGTCGCAGCAGCCTGCCCGAGTGTTTCATGCATCCCTCGGCTATCTTCTTGGCCTGCGCCTTTTGGGCTCTGCGCCCGGCCACAGTGGAGACGTCATAATCAGCGTCAACATACTTCTCGAGAGTTGCGTCGTCCACGCACTCGACCGCGGCCGATTCGCCGACCCCTCGCGGATCAAAGCCGACCACGTCGTACTTGTCGCGAATCTCGAGACTAAAGATCCACGAAGCCGCAGAGGCAAAGCCTGTTCCCGAGCTTCCGGGTCCGCCGGGATTGAGAAAGAGCGTTCCCATCGGTTTGCCGCTCTTGGCGGGAACCTTGAGCATGGCGACGGTGATCGCCCTGCCTCCGGGCTTCTTGTAGTCCAGCGGAACCTTCACATTCGCGCACTGCATGCCGGCACGGTCTTTGCCTTTGCATTCAGACCACCTCAGCTTCTGCTTATAAAACCGTTCCAAGCCCCTGGGCACGCCCTCCCGCGATCCGGGAGCGCCCTTCGATGAGTCGGGTGCACCTTCCGACGATCCGGGTCCGCCCCCCGAGGAATCGGAGGCTCGCTCGGACAAACCGGACGAAGGCTCCGGCGAAGGCGACGAAGCGTGCGCGGGACCGGGATTGCCGACACCCGCCAACGCAAGGACGGACACTGCCGCCAGAGATTTCAAAAAGCGATTCGACAGTTTCATTTTCATCCTTTTTCATCCTTTCAGATACCGAATAGACTTCGAATACCAAATAGAGTTAATTTGTGCTCTTGGAAGCATATTTTTAAAGTTGGAAACATATTTTTAAGAATGTGCTTGACGTTGGGTCCGAGCCTGACGGGTAGGCTCGGACCCAACGAGCGATAACATTTGAGCCCGCCACCGGGGAAACGACTAGCGTCGTCTTTCCACCGGGCAAACCAGCCCGTCTTTTGGAACCCTGCCGGTCAGCAGATAGGCATTCACTTGATCTTCGATGCATGCTCCAGCCCGTCCGTAGGCGATGTGTCCGTCGCCCTCCCATGTCAGCAGAACGGAGTTCTCGAGCGTCCTGCGCATGGTCTTCGCCCCCGAATACGGCGTCGCTGGATCGTGCCTCGTGCCGATGACCACAATCGGAGCCGACCCCTTCGCTCTATACGGAGCAGGATCAGCCTTCGGGTGGTATTTCATGTTTGCGCAAACCTGAGTCACTCTCGCCCCAAAGGGATCGTACCCACCGAAGAGGAGGGATTTTTTCTTGAGCTTTTTGTTGTACTTGGCGTAGACGGACTCCGGTTCTTTCGCGTAATCGGCGCAACTAACCGCGACGAGTGCCTCGATCATATTGCTCTCGTCATTCTGCGTTAGCTGGGCAGCCAGCTCCAGAAGCTCGGTGCCGTCATTTTTCTCGATCAGCTTGCCGAGCGCCTGATCCAAACGAGGCCATGTTTCATCCCCGTACATCGCAAACCTCACGGCCATCATCAAATTGGAGCGTGTAAGCGGACGGGCCGGGTTCGACGTCGGGAACGGTTTCTTCGCCGCCTGGTCGAACAGGGCGCGCATCTTCTTCTTCGCAGCTTTGACGGTGGTCCCAAGAGCGCACTTGCCGCCGTCAATGCAGCGTTTCGCGTAGCGCCCAAACGATTTGTCGAAGCCCAGAGTCATCTCGTAGAGCATGCGCGCGCTGCCCAGTTGAGGCTCGGCGGCGCCGTCAAGCACCATCCTGCCCACCTTCTTCGGGAACAAGTCGGCATACGTCCCGCCCAGCTCGGTGCCGTAGGAAAAGCCGAGATAGTTGAGCTTCTTGTCGCCCACCAGGCCGCGCAAAACATCCATATCGCGGGCCGCCGACTCCGTGCCAACGTGAGCGAGCAACTCGCCCGACCGCTTCTCGCAGCCGTCCGCGATCTTCTTGGCCGCCTCCTGCTGTTGCTGCCGGCCCTTCGCCGTGGAAAGGTCGTAATCGGCACCGATGATGAACGTGTTCAAAGCGGCGGTGTCGGCGCATTTGACCGGAGTGGAGGCGCCAACTCCGCGGGGATCGAATCCGACCACGTCATACTTGTCCAACATTTCGGGCTTGAGGCTTTTCGACAGTCTGACTGCCTCATCTATGCCCGAGCCGCCGGGGCCGCCAGGATTGACGAACAGGCTCCCCATCGGCTTGCCGCTCTTGGCGGGAACCTTGAGCATGGAAATCGTGATCGTCTTGCCCCCGGGCTTTTTGTAATCGAGCGGAACCTGTGCTTGCGCGCACTGCATGCCGGCACGGTCTTTGCCTTTGCATTCAGACCACGTCAGCTTCTGCCTGTAGAACTTCCCCAACCCTTTCGGGGCATCGCTTTCACCGGCGCCCTTCGGTCCGCGGTTTGAGGTGTTCGCGCTGCCATTCGAGTCATTGTTTGACCCGTTCGCCCCGCTGTTTGATCCGGCGTTCGGACCATCCGCGTATGGGCTCACCGACGTCTCCGACGCCGCAATTGTGTCCGCTTGCGCCGACGTCGCGCCCAACGCGAGGCTGACGCCGATCAATCCGGCAAACGAAGCCGTCGCAAGCCGCGCAGACCTTGACCTCGCGGCGGAAAACGGGCGTTGCCGCGCGGTCTTGTCGGGGCTGCCCGCCCGCCGCCATGAACTCGTTGCATTCGTCGTCTCACTCATGGCTCCAGTTTGGCGGGAGCCGGCCGCCCGCGAACATACGGCCACCAGGCCAAGATGACAGTCGCGACGGCCTGAAGCGCCGGGTGGGGATATCCCCACCCGGCGCTTCAGGCCGCGCAAATCGTGCGAAAAAAGTCTTTGGGCTCAAACCATCAGAGCGTGGAAGACGAGCCAAAAGAACGTCGAAGGGCGCGTCCCGCAAAACGGCGGAACGCGCCCTAGAAGTTGAATGACGCAAGGGCGTCGGGCCCAGTGCGTCCCGCCCAGCGGTGGGACGCACTCCGCCCGCTACCGGATGACAAGATGCGGTTGACTCTTCGGGGAAAGCTTGTCCTTCACGGAAGCCTTCCGATCAAGGTCGCCTTGCTTCTGCGCTTCTTGCCCCTGCTTCTGTTCCACTGGGCAAACGAGGCCGTCTTTGGGAACCTCGCCGGTCAGCAGATATTTGTCGACCGGGCTCTGGATGCAAGAGCCGGCCCTGGGGTAAGCAAGGTGACCATCGCCTTCCCAGGTCAACAGCACCGAGTTCTCAAGCGTCTTATGCAAAGCCTGCGCCCAGTGATACGGCGTCGCCGGATCGTGCCTCGTACCGATCACCACAATCGGAGCCGACCCCTTCGCCCTGTACGGGCCAGGATTCGACTTCGGATGATACGGCAGAAGGCTGCAAAGGTCAGTCCCTTCTCCATCGCTGCCCGCGCTGAAAAGGGGGGCCTCCTTCTTCAGTTTCTCTTGATACTTTTTGGTTACGGACGGTGAGGAAGACGGATAATCCGCACAGTTGATCGCAGTCATGGCCTCGTCGCTGTTGTTCTTGAACTTTCCGCCCTCACGCCCGATTGCCAGATCAAACCATCCCAAAAGGAAGGATCCGTCATTGTTTTTGATCAACTGACTGAGCCCTGTATCCAGATAGGAGCGATACGCGGTGTTGTACATCGCAATCATGACGCCATACATGAGCATGTTCCGATTGAGGGGCCTCTTGGGATCGGCCGTCGGGAACGGCTTTTTGAACGCCTGATCGAACAGGGCTCGCATCTTCTTCTTCGCCGCATCCACAGAAGACCCCAGCGGACAGTTCCCGCCCTTCACGCAATACTCCGCGTAACGCTCGAAGGCCTTCTCGAAGCCGACCCTCTGCTCGTACCCCATGCGCGCATCGCCGAGCTGTGAGTCAACGGCGCCGTCGAGAACCAGCCTGCCCGCCTTCTTCGGAAAAAGGTTGGCGTACATGCCGCCCAGGGAAGTGCCGTAGGAAAAGCCGAGATAATTGAGCTTCTTGTCGCCCACGAGGCCGCGCAAAACGTCAAGGTCCCGCGCAGCCGACTCCGTGCCGACGTGCGCAAGCAATTCGCCCGACTTCTCCTTGCAACCCTTGGCGAACTTCTCCGCTTGAGCCTTCTCCGCCTTCTTTCCCTCCGGGGTGGACAGGTCGAATTCAGAGTCGAGGTACTTCCCCAGCTCGGCGTCACTCACGCAATCGACCGCGGTCGAGGAACCGACCCCGCGCGGATCGAAGCCCACAATGTCGTATTGGTCCCGGAGAGCCTTGCTGAAGGTCTTGTCCGCGCCCGAAACAAGGTCGATTCCCGATCCTCCGGGGCCGCCGGGGTTGACGAACAGGCTCCCGATCGGTTTGCCGTTTGCCGCGGGAACCTTCGCCATGGCGACGGTGATCGTCTTGCCCCCGGGCTTCTTGTAATCCAGCGGAACCTTTACATTCGCGCACTGCATCTGGGGTTTGTTTTTGCACGGCGCCCAAGCCAGCTTCTGCTTATAGAACTTTTCAAGCCCCTTCGGAACGTCCCCGGCTGGAGCTTCGTTCGGTTTGCCCGACGACGGATCCGCGGACGGGCTGGCAGTCGCCTTCGCCGCGGGAGCCCGCCCGACGCCGTCGTGAGCCGACGCCGCTTGAGCCGCCACCGGTTGAATGACGGCCGTCAGGGCCAACGCCGAGAGCGCAGCCAAAGGCTGCAACAATCGCGTCATTCTCTTTTTCATCTTCCCTCCCAATCGGGTAGAAACTAAAACCCACGCCAATTCCCGGGATATTCACGAATGCCACGCTCACCGCCAAAGCGTTCGGCGCGGGCCGAGAGACCGGTGCGTCAAACAGCCTTCGGCCCGTGCACCGCCTTTGTCACTATGTCTCTCTAAAAAATGAGCCTACAGGATTGAACGGCTGCGAACTGCGGGTTTTCCACGCCTTCCCTTGAGGTAGAAGGGGAGGCAGTGGCGACAAAAGACAACAGTGGCCATGAAGGACGGAAGAGAGGGTAAGAGCGGAAAGGAAGAGAGGAGGGGAAGAGACGATAAGGGACGGCAAGAACGATAAAGGCACAGAAGAAATTACTTATGACCGAAGAAAAGGCAAGGTAAGAGAATGGACAGAGTAAGGATCGTGGGAAAGGACAACTGTGGAAGAAAAATAAGATGGCCCCGCAGGGAAACCGCGAAAAATAGACCAAGCTCCACCTGGCGGGATAAAGGAAAAATTCAGACGAGGGAAACGCCGAAAAACAAGGCAGGTTCAAAACGGAAATAGAATATTGCACGGGACCGGTGCAGTACACAAGCGAAACGACGTGCAAAGCGCAAACGTAGCGACGTGCGGAACCTACGCGTAAAGACGCACGCATAAAACAAGACGGGCTCCGCGTGTCCCAAGAGGTTCCGCGCGGCATCCGTCCTGCCTGTTGAGCGAAAAGCCGACAGGCGCGGAGGATGCTCGCCATGCCTCGACTTACGCGCCTGCCGCCTGCTCGCTGCGATTCAGCTCCCCGACTTCGGGGAGGCGGGGCAGACGAGGCCGTCCTGCGGGACCTTTCCGGTGAGAAGATATTGGTCTACCGGATCGTTCAGGCAGGAGCCGGCTTTTCCGTAGGCTGTGTGCCCGTCGCCCTCCCACGTCAGCAGCACCGAGTTGCTCAGCGTCTTATGCAGATTCTGCGCCCAATGATACGGCGTCGCCGGATCGTACTTCGTGCCGATCACGACGATCGGAGCCGAGCCCTTAGCCTCGTACGGTCCGGGATTGGCCTTCGGATGGTAGGGCCAGAGCGAGCATATATCGGTTCCCTCCATCATCGACGAGCCGAAAACGGGCGCCTCCGTCCGCAGCTTATCGGCGTACTGCTGATACTCGGCCCTCGGCGAAGGCACATAGTCGGCGCAGTTGATCGCCCAGAAGGCTTCCTTGCCGTTGTTCTTGAACTTGTTTCCCTGGCGCTCCTCAAACAGGTCGTAGAACCTTAGGATGACCGAACCGTCGTTCTGCTCGACCAGCTGGGAGAGCCCCTGATCCAGGTAGGTCCAGAACGCTTCGCGGTACATCATGCTTATTACGGTAGAGTAAAGCGCGGCTCTATTGAGAGGTCTCTTGGGGTCGGCCGTCGGGAAGGGGCTCTTCAGCGCCTGGTCGAAAAGCGCCTTCATCTTCGCCCTGGCCTCGTCCACAGAGCCTCCGAGCGGGCATCGGCCGGTGTCCACACAGTGCTGCGCGTAATGTTGGAAGGCCGTTTCGAAGCCGACTATCTGCTCGTACCCCATGCGCGCGCCGCCAAGCTGTGGGTCGACGGCGCCGTCGAGCACCAGCCTGCCTGCCTTCTTTGGAAAGAGGTTGGCGTACATGCCGCCCAGGGAGGTGCCATAAGAGAAACCGAGGTAATTGAGTTTCTTGTCGCCCACGAGGCCGCGTAAAACGTCAAGGTCGCGTGCGGCCGACTCCGTGCCGAGGTGCGCAAGCAATTCGCCCGACTTCTCCCGGCATCCCTTCGCCTCCTGCTCGGTGACGGCTTTGTCCGTCTGCTGCCCTTCCGGGGTGGAGAGGTCGACGTCGGTGTCCATGATCTTGGCCAGCTCGGCGTCGCTCACGCAATCGACCGCGGTCGAGGAGCCGACCCCGCGGGGATCGAAGCCCACGATGTCGTACTTGTTCCGAACGGCGGCGCTGAAGGCCTCGGAAGCGTTGGCCGCCAAATCGATTCCCGAGCCTCCGGGGCCGCCGGGGTTGACGAACAGAGTCCCAATCGGCTTGCCGTTTGCCGCGGGAACCTTCATCATGGCGATGGTGATCGTCTTGCCGCCGGGCTTCTTGTAATCCAGCGGAACCTTCACATTCGCGCATTCGTTGGCCGGATGCTTCTTGCATTTCGACCATGCGACCTTCTGCTTGTAAAAGTCCTCCAGCTTGTTGAGCGCGGTTACGTTCGGCGATTGGTTTCCGCTCGGGGACGCGCCGTCGGTGGGGCCGTTGCGATTCGAGGCGCCGAGGTCGAGCGAACAGCCAGCGAGCAGCAGGGCTGCGGCGAAGAAGGACGCCATGGGCTTGCGAAGGTTCATTCTCCTAAACTACCTGATCGTCTTCCAAAACGCAGTCCGCTTGCAGGGGCATGGCGCCCCTGCCGCATCTGCGAGGAGTCGGCCGGATGGGTTGAAGTTCCCGCCGAGGCGGGCGCCGCGCCCGGCGGCAGTCGACGCCCTTGCAGACAGCGGCAGGCGTCAGCCCTGCGCGCGGTCGCAGGCGTCTGCCCGTCAACAGCCCTGCGGGAACCGGCGGGTGTCAACCCTGCGGGCGGAGGCTGACCATCATCGCCTCGAGCGCGAGCAGCGGGGCGACGTTCCCCGCCAGGCGCGTGCGAGCCTGCGAGATTGCGTCCATCCGGCGAATCGACTGCTCGGCCGAGGTGCTCGCGGCGACTTCGGCGATCCGGTCGGCGAAGTCGCGGTTGACGAGGGCGACGTCGGCCCCCAGCTGGACCGTGAGGACGTCCCTGTAGAGCGAGAGAAGGTCGACGAGGGCGCGGTCGAGCCTGTCGCGCTGGGCGCGGGTGGCGCGGCGCTTTTGATCCTCGCGCAGGGCGGTTATCTGCGCGGACACAGCGGGAGGGACCCGCCCCCCTTCCTCGACGCCGAGGGATCGGCGCAGCTCGGCCTCCTCCTGCGCGAACTGGGCGGCCAAGGCGTCGCTGACGGCTTTGGCCCCGGACTTCTTTTTGGCGGGCTTCTTTCCCGACTTCGCGGCCGAGCCGGAGTTCCGGCCGCGCCCGTTGCCGCGACTGCCCGAATCGACGCCGTCGCGTCCGCCCGCCTCGCCGTCGCGATCGGCCTGCCGCCCGGCTTCCCCGGCGCGCGGACCCGCGTCGAAACTCGCGGCGGGGCCGAGGAGGGCCTCGGCGGCCTCAGGACTGTAGTTGAGAACGCGGTGGGCGGCCAGCACGGCGTCGCCCGCGCCGCGGATCGAGAGCGTCTCGGTGAGAATGTAGGCCCGTTCGCGGGCGGCCTGTGCGTCGGTGGCGAGGGCTCTTGCGCGGCCGACGTGCGATTGGGCCGCGAGCGCAGCGTCGAGCGCCCGTTCCGGGGGGACGCCGTCGCGGCGAACGAGCAGATCGGCGACGTCCTGCGGGCTCGGCACGGCCAGACTGACTTCGCGGCAGCGCGAGCGGATCGTCGTCATGACGTCTTCGGGCGAGGGCGTGCACAGCATCCACACGGTGAACGGCGGAGGCTCCTCGATCGCTTTGAGCAGCACGTTCGTGGTGCGCTCGAGCATCCTGTCGGCGTCTTCGACGACGACGACGCGCCACGGGCCGCTGCCCGGGGAGACATACGACCTGCCGACAAGCTCGCGCGTGCGCTCGACGGTGATGAAGACTCCGCGGG
>NZ_DBHHEV010000082.1:1788-10449 GCF_057238965.1 Peptidiphaga sp. | reverse complement strand
CTCGCCTTGGCCCTTCCCGTGCTTCTGCGAAGGGGGAGGGAATCGCGGCTGTACTGGGTCACCGCCGCCCTCGGGGCCCTCGCGGTCGCAACGGTTCTCATATGGGGCCTCGTCGCCGAACTTGCCCAGGGATCCGCGGCCGACGCCGCCATGGCCGCGCGTCGCCAGGCGGTTCTCTCGGGCCGAAACCCGGGGGTTTCCCATCCGCTCATGACGGCCGTCATGGCCGCGGCGTTTCCTGCCTGCGTTCTCGTGCTCCTGGGCGAGCGCGTCCACGGCGGCGCGCGCACCCGCAGGGTCCGCCCGCCCTGGCTCGCCGCCCGCTTCGGCGGCGCGACCGTCGCCATAGTCGTCACCCTCTACCTGTCCATACTTTTCGAGCTTCCCGGCCAGCGGCTCGGCGTGCCGAGCCTGTCGATGGCCCACGGCCTCATGGGGGGCGGCGGCTACAAGGCGGTCGCCGCAGGATACGCCCTGCTCGGCGTCTCCGCGGCCCTTGCGGCGTACGCCCGCCTGCCCTTCCTGCTGAGCGAGCTCGCCACAGACGGCATACTCCCGCGCCGCCTCGGCACACGCGACGCGATCAAGCCGCGCCTCGTCATCGTGGGGCTGACGGCGGTCCTCGCCGCCGGTTTCGCGGGCGTGCTCGTCTCAAGCCTTGCGGGGGCCACCGTCTTCGTCGTCTGCGCGTTCCTGCACTTCGGCTTGACGTGCGTGGCGATGACGCTGCGCTCTGTCGGAATCCTCAAAGAGTCGCTGGAGCGGGCCGAGCGCAGGAGCGCGAGCCTGACGAAATGGGCCTTCGCCGCCATGGCGGGCGTGTGCGGCGCCGGGATCGGCCTGACGGTTTTCATCGAACGCACATGGCTTGCCGTCTCCCTCGTCGGCCTGGCGGTTCCCGCGCTCATCATGCTCCTGGCGCGCCGGAGCATGGGCAAGGTCGCCCGAACCCTCGCCGTGGCGAACCTTTCGGCGGGCCGCCGCCTGCCCACACGCATCCACGGAGTCGTGCTCGTCAGCGTGGTCGATGACCCGACGCTGCGCACGGTGAGCTACGCTCGGGCCATGAGGTTGTCGAGCCTGACCGCCCTGACGGTCGATTTCGATCCAAAACGCACGCGCCAGCTTCGCGACGACTGGAAGGAGGCGGGCCTTCCCGTCGACCTCACGGTTCTCGGCACGCCGCAGGGGGCCACGCGCGGGCACATCGTCGACTACGTCCACTCTCTGCACCAGATGCATCCGGGCGACGTCGTGGCGGTCTTCTACCAGAGGATCCTCGCGGCGGGCGTCTGGGAGGGGTATTTCCTGCGAAGGTCGATGCCGAGCGTCATAGCCGATTTGCGCCACGAACCCGGGGTGATCCTCGCCGAGGTCCCCTATCTTTTTCATCCGACCGAGGAGGACGAATGACAACGCTCGACATAGATTTGACCGACGTCGCCCACGGCGGGTCCGCCGTCGGCAGAGCGGAAGACGGCAGGGTCGTCTTCGCCCGCTTCGGCCTGCCGGGCGAGCGTGTGCGAGTTCAGGTGACCGGGCAGCGTTCGACGCTCATCCGCGGCGACGTCGTGGAGGTCCTGTCGAACCCCTCCGAGCACAGGGTCGGCCTGGTGTGGCCGGAGGCCGGGCCGCTGGGCGTCGGCGGGGCCGATCTCGGGCACGTCGCCTTCGACTATCAGGCGGAGTGGAAAAGCCACGTCCTTGCGACGACCCTCGGCCGAATCGGCGGCCGCGACCTTCAGGAGCACTTCGCCGAGCAGGGCCTTTCGCCGCGAGTCGCAGCCCTTCCCGGCGACGCCGCGACCTCCGGGTGGGCCACGCGCACCCGGATCGAATTCGTCGTGGGCGAGGACGGCCGGCCGGCGATGTACAGGGATTCGAGCCACGAGCTCATGGGGGTGGCGAGCTTTCCTCTGGCCGTCGAGGAGATCGGCGAGCTCGACCTCTTCGGCGGCTGGCGCTCGTGGTGGAAGCCGGGGGAGCGGGTCAAGGCGCTTGCCCCCTCCGGGTCTGACCCCGCCCTGTTCATCGGCGGGGATTCGTGGTGGGCGCCGGGCATGCGGGCCGACGAGGTCGTCCGCGAGGACGTCGTGGTCGGCGGCGAGCTGTACGCCTACCAGGTCCACGCAGGCGGATTCTGGCAGGTCCACCGAGCGGCGGCGGCGAGCCTCGTCGAGCTCGTCATGCGCGGAGCGAACGTCCAACCGGGGGACCGCGTCGTCGAACTCTACTCGGGCGCCGGCCTGCTGACGCAGCCGCTCGCTGTCGCGACGGGGGAGTCGGGCGCCGTCTACGCGATGGAGGGGGCCCGAGAGGCGGTGGAGGACGCGCGGGCGAACCTTCGGGATCTGCCGTGGGCCCGCACCCGCGCCGCGAGGATCGACGCCCACGCGCTGGAGGGGGTCAACGGCGACGTCGTCGTGGCCGATCCGCCCAGGGCGGGGCTTGGAACGGAGCTGGCGGCAATGCTCGGCGAGGCGAAGGTCGGCAGGATCGTCCTCGTCTCCTGCGACCCGGCGTCCATGGCGCGCGACGTCGCCGTCATGCGGGGATGCGGGCGCAAGGCAACCTTCTTTGAGGCGGTCGACATTTTCCCGAACACACATCATTTCGAATGCGTAACCGTAGTAGAGTGATGCGAATCGAGTGATCCGCATCTCGGAATGCGTTCTGTGCGCTGCACGTTGTATGCATCGGGTGGGAACGAGCCCATACCGCATAAACGCAAAATATACGGAGGAATACGATGGCAAGCGCGCCCGAAAAATACGATCTTGTGGTCGTCGGAGGCGGAAAGGCCGGAAAGTCTCTCGCCATGCTTCGTGCCAAGAAGGGCGACAAAGTCTTCATGGTCGAACGGGACAAAATCGGCGGAACGTGCATCAACGTCGCCTGCATCCCGACAAAGACGCTCGTCTCGAGCGCTCGAAGGCTTGCCGAGGTTCGCACGGCCGCGGCCTACGGGGTCGATCTGCCCGGGGCCGACCTCGCCTCGGCGGGAGTGGACCTTGAGGCCTTGCGCGCCCGCAAGGAGAGCGTTGTCGGCGGCATGGTCGAGGCGCATAAGAAGATGTTCGCCGCCCCCGGGCTGGATTTCGTTCTCGGAACGGCCAAGTTCGTCGGGCCGAAGACCGTCGAGGCGACGCTGGCCGACGGCTCGGTCCGCGTGGTCGAGGGCGAGAAGGTCCTGATCAACACGGGGACGACGCCGGCGATTCCTCCGATCGAGGGATTGAGCGACGTCGACTACTGGACGAGCGAGGACGCCCTTCGCCTGACCGAGATTCCCGATCGGCTCGTCATTCTCGGCGGCGGAGTCATCGGCGTCGAGATGGCCTCGATGATGGCGGCCTTCGGGGCGGACGTGACCCTCATCGAGGGCGGGGAGCGCATTCTTGCCAGGGAGGACGCGGACGTCGCCGAAGAGATGGCGGCCAACCTCGCCGCGCAGGGCGTGACGGTGCGCACCGGCGAGCGCGCGGTGCGCGTGTCCTCGGGCGACGAGGGGGTCCTCGTCCACACGACTGCCGGCGAGGTCTCGGGAACGCGCCTCCTCGTGGCGCTCGGACGCACTCCGGCCACAAAGGGCCTGGGCTTGGAAGCGGCGGGGGTCGAACTGACCGAGCGCGGCTTCGTCAAGGTCGATTCCCGCCTCGAGACGACGGCGCCAGGCGTCTACGCCGCGGGCGACGTCGCCGGAACTCCCCAGTTCACGCATGCCTCGTGGAACGACTTCCGCGTGCTGCGCGACCTCTTCGCCGGCAAGGACGCCTCGACGGAGGGCCGCCTCATCCCGTGGGCTGTCTTCGCGACCCCCGAGCTCGGGCGCGTCGGAATGAGCGAGAGCGAGGCCCGCGCGGCCGGACGGGACATCCGGGTGGCCAAGGTCGCCGCGGCGGCGGTCCCGAGAGCCAAGACGCACGGCCACGTCGAGGGCTTCTACAAGGTCGTCGTCGACGCCGAGACCGAGGAGATCCTCGGCGCCGCGATCGTCGCCGAAAGTGCGAGCGAGGTGATCGCCGCCGTTCAGACGGCCATGCTGGGGGGCCTTCCCTGGCCCAAGCTGCGCGACGCCGTCATTGCCCACCCGACGATGGCCGAGGGGTTGAACATCGTCCTGGATTCGCTCGGCTGACGGCGGAGACGGACGGACGGCGCCTCTCTCCGGCGCGGGCTGCCTTCTGACGGCTGCGTCGCGCCGAAAACCTGCGGCGGCCCTCCGCACACATGGGCGGAGGGCCGACGCGGCGCTGCAACTGCCGACCCGGCGGTTAGAATGGACGATGGCAAAAGGAGGTCGCCTTGGGATTGATTGAGGGCATACTCGGACCTGACGACGTAAAAAAGCTGCCGTCGGAGCGGCTTGAGGGCCTGGCCGAGGAAATCAGGGCTTTCCTCGTTGAAAACGTCTCGAAGACGGGCGGCCACCTCGGCCCCAACCTCGGCGTCGTCGAGCTGACGATAGCCCTCCATCGGGTCTTCTCCTCCCCGTCGGACGTCCTCGTCTTCGACACCGGGCACCAGAGCTATGTGCACAAGATCCTCACGGGGCGCCGCGATTTCTCCACGCTGCGCCAGGAAGACGGACTGTCGGGGTATCCCGCGCGCAAAGAGTCGGTCCACGACGTCGTCGAAAACTCGCACGCCTCCACCGCGCTCTCCTGGGCCGACGGGATTGCCCGTTCGTTTGAGCTTCGCGGAGAGGACCGCCGAGTCGTGGCCGTCATAGGCGACGGAGCGATGACCGGGGGAATGGCATGGGAGGCCCTCAACAACATCGCGGAGGATCCGAAGAGGCCCATCGTCATCGTCCTCAACGACAACGACCGCTCCTACGCGCCGACGGTGGGCGGCATCGTCCGCAAATTCGAGCCCGTCAGGCGCCTGGACAACTTCCGCCTCAACAAAAAATACGAGGCCTTCCTCAAGTGGACGAAACGCCATCTTTTCGGCGCGGGAGCGCCGGGGCGGGCCGCCTACGGCGCCCTCCATTCGATCAAAAAGGGCGTCAAGGACATTTTCGTCGACGCCGGCATTTTCGACTCGCTCGGCATGAAGTACATCGGCCCCGTGGACGGGCACAACCTCAAAGACCTTCAGGAGGCGTTCGCCTTGGCGAAGGACTTCGGGGGGCCGGTCGTCGTGCACACGATAACCGAAAAAGGCAGGGGGTATCGCCCCGCTGAGGAGAACGCCGACGATCGGTTCCACGCGGTGGGGCGCATCCACCCCGAGACCGGGCTGCCCATTGAGCCCGCGCGCTTCGGATGGACCGCCGTGTTCGCCGAGGAAATCGCGCAGATCGCGCGCGAGCGCGAAGACGTCGTGGGCGTGACGGCGGCGATGCTGCGGCCCGTCGGACTGGGCGCCTTCGCCGACGCCTTCCCCGAGAGGGTGATCGACGTCGGAATCGCCGAGCAGCACGCCCTGACGATGGCGGCCGGCATGGCGTTCGCCGGATGCCATCCCGTCGTCGCCCTCTACTCGACCTTTATGAACCGGGGCTTCGACCAGCTGCTTATGGACGTGGCCCTCCACGATGCGCCCGTCACCGTGGTCCTCGACCGCGCCGGGATAACCGGCGACGACGGACCCTCCCACAACGGCATGTGGGACCTTTCGCTCGCCGCGATGGTCCCTGGCCTGAGGGTCGCCGTCCCTCGCGACGCCGAACGGCTGAGGGAGCTTTTGCGCGAGGCGCTCGACGTCGAGGGGCCGACGCTCGTGCGCTATCCCAAGGGGGAGGCGCCGCCTCCGATCGAAGCCGTGAGGGCCGTGGGCGGCGCTGACCTCGTCTATTCGGGAAACGGCGCAAGGACCGCCGTCGTCGCGGTCGGAGCGGCGGTTCCAGGGGCGATCGAGGCGGCGGAAGGCTGCGGCGACGCCGACGTCCTCGACCCTCGCTGGGCGTTGCCGGTCGATCCCGAGCTCGTCGAGGCTCTGCGTTCCTACGACGCCGTCGTCACCGTCGAGGACGGCCTTGTCGACGGCGGGGTCGGAAGCGAAATCGGCCTCGCCCTCAGCCGGTCGGGGTACCGCGGAAGGCTGTGCCATCTGGGGATCGATCGGCGTTTCCTGCCTCACGCTTCCCGCGCATCGGTCCGCCGCGCAGAGGGGCTGACGCCGGCGGCGATCGGATCGGCCATCGAGTCGGTGCGGCAGGAGATTCGCTCCTAGGCTCCCGGCGGAGCCTTCGCACTGCGGCTGCCAGAAGCCAGGAGCGAGACGGCTAGGAGCGAGGCTTTTCCGACCTGCGCGCCGCAGCCACGAGAAGCTGGCCGACGTTGTCGATCTGCCACGGGCGCGCGCCGAGGGCGGCGAGCAGAATCGGGATCTCCTCAGGGTCGTCCCAGCCGTCCCATGCGAGTGCGCGCTGATAGGCGGGTTTGAGAAGAATCTCTTGGCGAATTCCCAGATCGTCGGCGCGCGTCAGCACCGTGCTGCGAACGATTTTCCATCGCGCCGCTGCTTCGGGGTTGGTGCGCTCCCAGTTGCGGATGGCCGGGAAAGGCTCGGCGGATTCGTGGAAGACGCGCTCGGGCAGTTCCTCCTTGGGGATTGCCCAAGCCGAGGATATGGCGTCCCACCACGTATGCGCGTCCTTGCGCCGCATCCTTGACTGAAGCAGGGGCGAGCGCGTGACGTCGGCGCGGGAACGGGGCTTGCGGGAGGCCAGCTCCGCCAAAACCTTGGAAGGAAGCACCTTCTCCGGTGCAAGGTCACGTTTTTTGGCCAGCTTCTCACGCGAGTGCCACAGGGATTCGAGTATGCCGAGCGCCCGCCTGTCCGTCATTCCGTTCCTTCTCGCGGACTTGCGCCAGGGCTGGGCCGAAGGGGTTTTCGGCTCGCGCAGCCGTATCTCCTCGCACTCTTCATGAAGCCATTCGAGGCGCCCGGCCGCGCGCAGCATGGCCGTGAGACGTTCCCGCAATTCGATGAGCAGTTCGACGTCGAGCGCCGCGTACGCCCGCAGCTCCGGGGCGAGGGGGCGCTCCGACCAGTCCGCCATGGAATGCTCTTTGGCCAGGCCGTATCCGAGGACTTCGGCCACTTCCGCCTGAAGCGAGATGCGTTCGAAGCCGAGAAGGATGCCTGCGACTTCGGTGTCGAAGATCTCGGGAGGATTGAAGCCGAGTTCGCGCAGGCACGGCAGATCCTGGTCGGCCGCGTGGAGGATCCACACGTCCGTCGCCAGGAGTTCGGCGAGGGGGCCGAGGCGGTTTTCGATGCCGACGGGGTCGATGAGGAAGGTTCCCGCGCCCTCTCGGCGGATTTGGACGACGTACGCCCTTCCCGAGTAGCGGATGCCCATGGCGCGTTCGGTGTCGATGGCGAAAGGGCCGCGTCCGGCGGCCAGAGCGGAGACGGCGTCGTCGATGTCGAGGTTTGTCAGCTCGGGGATCCCTTCGCTTGGGACGTCAAGCGGCTGTATGTCTACCGAATCCGACATTAAAGAGCTCCCGAGGAGCGGGGGAGAGCGGCGACGCCGTCGGGGCTCAGGCCGCATACGCTTGCGGCAAAGTCCGCCCAAGCGTCAAGGTGGGCCGAGACGTCGGCATGGTCGGGGCTCCACGAGGCTCTCACCTCGAGGTCGATCGTCGAATCCGTCATGTGCATTCCTGTAAATGTTTCGTTGTAGTTTCGAGTGACCGTTCCCGTCAGGTTGTGATATTCGGCGCCGCGGGCTTCGAGGGATTCGGCCAACCACGTCCAGGATACTTCGCCCAGCAGAGGATCGCCGCCCATGTCGGATTCGACGGGGGCGTTGGCATAGGCGACTATTCGGATGGTGCCGTCCCACGCAGGCTGGCCTTCGGGGTCGTAGAGAAGCACGAAACGTGCGTTTCCGCGGTAGGAATCGGGATCGAGCGAGGAAGAATCGTTGATTTCGGCTTGAAGCGCCACCGCCCACGGTGCGATTTTCGCCGGGGGCGGTATCTGACTCACGTGGAGTTCGCTGCGGAACGCGTGCCCCTTGAGGGACTCGAGGGCCGTGAGGAACTCGGCGGGCGCTTCGATTTCTGGCACGTCGCAACACTACTCGGACGGAGGGCCCGGGCTGAAGCTGGCGCGCCGAATGCAGGTAGGCTTACACCATGAAGACAAGCAGATTCGAAGATGTAGGTTCGGAATTCGAAAGCTTGGCCGACGAAGCGAAGGTCGATTTGCCTCTCGAACAGACCTCTGCCTGGGAGGTCTTCGACTGGGCCGTGGGCGGGCGGCTTCCGTGGCGCAAGCTCGTGTGGTTGGTCGACGGCGAACCCAGGGCCTTTCTCACCGCCACGAAGATGCGGGGGCGAGGATTCACATACCTTTGGGCGAAGCACGGCCCCGTTTGGGTCGGCCGCACTCCCAGCGCGCGGGAGGAGGCGGCGTTTCGCTCCGACCTCGTCAGGGTGGTCCGCGGCCTCGAACCCGAGGTCGATTTTGTTCGGCTTCACGCGCACCATCGCGCCGGCGACCTTCGCGAACTCCTCCAATCGGTCACCTACGACAGAACCGTTGTCCTCGATCTGAGAAAGGACGGGGAAGCCCTCCTCGCTTCGATGAAGAAGCGCGGGCGGCGGGATGTGCGCAAGGCCATGCGCGACGAGTCTCTCGTCGCAGCGGACGAGACCGAGGACGCGCACGCCGTTTTCGGCGAGCTGTACGAGCTGC
>NZ_DBHHEV010000082.1:0-1778 GCF_057238965.1 Peptidiphaga sp. | reverse complement strand
CGGGCGAACGCGATTCTTTCGGCATCTTGCCGCAGGAGACGTATGAGGCGATGCTCGTCGGGCTCGGGCCCGAGCACTGCCGTCTGTACACTGTTCGGCGCGAGGGCCGGCCGCTGTGCTGGGGAATCGTCACGACCACCGCCTCCCAGGCCACCTACTATTACGCGGCTTCGAACGACGAGGGCCGAAAAGCAGGCGCCCCCGATCTGCTCGTCTTCGCCATGGCCCGCTTCCTGCGCGAGCGGGGAATCGAGAGTTTCGACCTCATGGGCATCGATTCGGAGCGTGCGCCGCAACTGGCGGGCGTGCGCGGATTCAAGACCAAGTTCAGCGAGGAGATCGCCGAAGTCCCCGGCGCATGGGACGTTCCGGTCTCGCCTTTGCGCTATGAGGCTCTGGTGAAGGCCTTGGCCGCCAAGCGCTGGGCGAGTGCGAAGCTCGGCTCGGTGCGGCAGCGCTTGCGAGGAGCCTTGGAAGGCCGGGATTCGTAAGGCCGTCGAGGGCTTCAAAGCCGAAGGGGGCGAGGTCTCCGTTTTCTGGACAGCCTCGCCCCGTTTCCGGCTTCGCCTCTTTCTCCCGGGTTTGCGGTTTACTTGGCTTTGCCTTTGGCCGACGCCCCCTCGCCTTCGCCGGGCGCGTCCTGGCCGGGGGCGGTCCCGTCTTTGCTTTCGTTCCCGCCCCGTTCGGGCGATTCGTCTAAGCCGTTTGGCGCGCCTGATCCGGCTGACGCGTTTGGCGCGCCTGATCCGGCTGACGCGTTTGGCGCACCTGAGTCGGCTGGGCCGCCCGATTCCACTGCGCCCCTAGAAGCGGAGCCTTCGCCTGAATCGAGTGCGCTGTCTGTCTGGCCCCCGAGCTCACTGTCTGCCCTCGTCTCCGCAGGCGTCTCCGTCGCCTCGTCTTTTGACTCTGGGACGGCGTCGTTTACGGAGTCGCCGCCGCCCTCGGCGCTTGGGACGGCGTCGTTTTCGGAATCGGAAGCCGCGTTGTCTTCAGAACCCTCTGCAGCTCCGCCCTCGGAGTCGCCGCCGCCCTCAGAGCCGTGGGTTGCTTCGATTCCGTCGAGGTCGCAGTCGCCCGGGCATTCGACGTTCGCGAACCTTGGGTGGCTCTCCGGAGGAAAGGCGAAATGCGGCTTGATGCACTGGGTCAGCTCCTCGCTGCGGGCTTTCAGGCTCAGCGGGACTTCGCCGTCGACCCTGATGAACACACGCATCGAGTGCTCTTCGACCTTGACGGAATCGCCCGGCTCGTAGCGGCGTTCGGGGTCGATGCGGTTGCCCGTGTCGAGGACGTCGGCCCATGCTCCGCCGTACAGATCGCTCGGAATGGTGAACGTCTGGTCGGCGACGTCGGCGTTGAACATCAGCAGAACGTCGTCGTCGTAGATGTCCTCGCCGCGGTCGTCTGGCTCCCCGATGGCCGAGCCGTTGTAGTAGACCATGAGCGACCGGGCGTAAACGGTGGTCCAGTCCGACTCTTCCATGGTGGTCGCATCGGGACGGAACCATTCGATCTCGCCGATCTCCGAGCGGCCGCCCTTCTTGGAGTCGCCTGCGAGGAAGCGACGCCGCCTGAAAACGGGATGCGCTTTGCGGAACTCTATGAGCTGGCGAGTGAACTCGAGCAATCCGATGGCCTCGAGGTCGAGGTCCCAATTGATCCAGGAGAGTTCGTTGTCCTGGCAGTAGACGTTGTTGTTGCCCTGCTGCGTTCGCCCGAGTTCGTCTCCGTGCGCGAGCATAGGCCCGCCCTGGGACAGCAGAAGCGTCGTGAGG